>PLZH01000226.1 GCA_003152055.1 Burkholderiales bacterium | reverse complement strand
GTTGTCGGGATAAGGCTTGTTTGCCGCCATTGGCGGCTTGCTCGCCGGCGACTTCTTGGGCGCCGCGGCGGCTTTCTTCTTAGCAGGGGTAGCGGCCATGATGGTTACAGATGCGCGACCAGATAAATGCCAACCAAAACGACGGCAGGGACACCGAGCATCCAGGCGAAGATGTATTTGCCCATGTCGCTCTCCAAGTAGCGATGACTCAGAGTACAAAGAGCCGAGGACGCGCGACGCCGGAAAACGGCGCACCGTTTTGTAGGCTTGCGCTGATAGCCTGAGTGCGGCCGCATTGGTCGGAGAATGACCGCCTTCGGAGCCTGGTGCTGCTGGGTTCAGCCCTGGGCGACGATTCGGTTGCGGGCATCGGCGAGCGCCCCTTGTCGCAGGTTTGAAGAAGTGGTTTGGTTCACTCTCGTCTATTCGAAAGTTGACAACTTTGCTTCGCTGGCTGCAAGGCCAAAGTTGTGACTGCAGCACCGCCTCTACCTGGGACGAGGGGCCCCCGGGCTGTGACGACATTGCTTCGCTCTACGGATGCGGCGCTTGCGCTGGCTCGGCCGAAGCAGGTCATCGCGGGGAGGGCCCCTTGCGCAAGCGTCGACCGCAGGAATCCCCGGCGGCAATGTCAAACCCAGGAAGGACCGCCTGTCGCTCACAACTCCTTGTCGAGCGGCAGCACCGTCAAGACCTTGGCTTCGATCCGTTGGGTATCGCTGCGGGCCGGTTCCGTACCGTAGTCAACGACGCTGGCACCTTCTTGAGTCCGCCACGCCAGACTCGACGGGCCACCGCCTTCGGCAGGTCGCAGCGCCACCTTATAGGCATTCACCGGCTTCACCATGGCATCGAAGCGCGCGGCCATCTGCTCCGCGAGCACCGGACTTTCGATGATCAATCCGATCTCCGTGTTGAGGTGCATCGAGCGCTGATCGAAGTTCATCGAGCCGATGAACAGCTTCTTGCGATCGAACACGAAGATCTTTGCGTGCAGGGAATAGTTTCCGTAACGCGACATGGTTGCCGATTCACCACTTCCCCTGGCGTCACCCAGCAGCGAGCGAACCTCGTAGAGCTCGACGCCGGTCTCCAGCAGAGGGATCCGATAGTGCATGTAGCCAGCCTGCGCCGCCAGCATCGTCGATGACTCGAGCGAATTTGTCAGGATGCGAACCTGCACGTTTCGTTGGCGCAGATCTTTGAACATCTGCATGCCCTCCTGTCCCGGGATCAGGTACGGCGTGATCATGAGCAGCTCGGACTGCACGGCCTCGACGGCTTTGGCCACGGACCGATGCATCAGTCTGCCGACCATCCAGCCCTTTTCCACTCGTTTCTTTTCCGGGCTGTCACAGACGAGCTGCGCGCGCGCCCAGACAAGGGGCGACTTCTCGGACAGCATTCCGGCAAGCGGCTCACCAAGCGCGATGCGACCTGCATAGTCGGTCGCGCCCGCCTTGGCTGGTTCGCGATGCTCGGCAAGGGCGTTGCGACTGCCGGTCGAGGATGCGCCGGCCGCCTTGCCACCTGCAAGCGCTTCGGCCGGAATCGCGATGGCGCTGTTCCAATAGTCGTCGAATGTTGCCGAGAGCTCCTTGACGATCGGGCCCGCGGCGAAGACGTCGTCATCCGCAAACTGCAAGCCGGGGTCGACCTGAAAATACTGATCGCCGATGTTTCGCCCGCCGATCAACGCGACGGCGTTGTCCGCGACAAACAGCTTGTTGTGCATGCGGTAGTCGAGCCGAGAAGAACTGAGCATGAACTCGACAGCTCGAACGAGCTTGAGATGACCCCGGTACACGAACGGGTTGAATATTCGGACCTCGATATGCGGATCCGCATTCAGGGCGATGATCTTCTCGTCGCTGGCGACCGTGTCCCCATCGTCGATCAACACTCGCACGCGTACGCCTCGTTCGGCCGCACGCTGCACTGCGTCGGCCAGCAGGCGACCGGTCTCGTCGCCGCGAAGAATGAAGTATTGAAGGTCCAGCGTGCGCTGCGCCGCGTTCGCCATTTGCGCCCGAGCCAGGAACCCGTCGACACCGGCCGACAGAACGCGGAAGCCCGAATAGCCTGGATGTTGTCGGGCCGAGCGCTCAACCTCTTGACCGAGAGCGGTGGCCTGCGGGTCGGCAATGGCCACGGAAACCGACTTCGGAGCGCCGGAGCCCGGCGGCAGCGTCGCGCAGCCGCTCAGGATCGAGAAGGCCAGGACGAGAAATGCGAGACGCGGATTCATTCGTTGCTAGCCTTCGCTCTGGCCACGATCTGTCGGAAGGCCAGCAACAAGCCAACCACCACCAGTTCCGCGACGATTGCGGACCAGGGAGACGATCAGGGCCCGCCACCACGCCGAAGGCACGCGTCGCAACCCTCGCCATACGCGCTAGTCGCGCTAGTCGCGGCGGCCCGACGCGCGCGAATTGATGATGGCCGCGCGAACCCGGTCGTACTATCGGACCACCGGCTGACCAGCTGTAGGCAAGGTCTTGCGACCATCNNCGCTTTTCTGCCGAATGCGGCCAGGTCGTTTCGAGCTCCCTGGGATAGGCCGAACGGCGTCGAAAGCTAGAACACTCTTCCAAGAACACATAGCTCTCATGTGTCAACGAGAGTGATCCAAACCGTGGGAGGCTCCGTCATGAAGACTGGCATTCGTGCGACGAGTTCGCCCGATGCGCCTTGGCTCTTCCTCCCACACTTTGGATCACTCTCGTTCAGAATGTCCTGCGTGGAGGAAGGAAGCGACTTCACATTCGGTGGTTTGTGTGACCTTGGCAACCTGGGGATCGGTATGCT
>PLZH01000183.1 GCA_003152055.1 Burkholderiales bacterium | reverse complement strand
TCGAGCATGAGGCGGGCGCCGCTGCCGAGCTGCGCGCGTACGACGCGAACGTTCTCGACGTCGCGTGTTTCGCCGAAGCCGACCTTCAGCTTGAAGCTGCGATGCCCTGCTGCGAATTTCGCGGCGACGGTGTCTTGCGGCCGCTCGGGATTGATGCCGCTGGCATAGACCGCGACGCGGTCGCTGGTGCCGCCGAGCAGTCGCCAGAGCGGCGCGCCGGCACGCCTGGCCGCGAGATCCCAGAGCGCGAGATCGACGCCGGCGATCGCCTGCGCGATCGGCCCCGGCTCGCCGGACTGGATCGCAAGGACGGCGGTGCTCCGCGTCAGTTCGGCGAAGGCGGCAGCGGCCGAGGCGAACGGGCGCCCGACGGCAAGCGGCGCGAACAGTGTTTCGATCAGCTTCGCGCGGTGCTCGGCGGCACACGACGGGAAGTTGCACCAGGCCTCGCCCCAGCCGACGGCGCCATCCTCGTCTTCGGCGCGGACGAATACCGCGGGCCGGTCGTGCATCGTGCCGAACGAGGTGCGCACCGGCGTCTCGATCGGGCAGCGGAAGACGAAGGCTTCGAGCCGTGCGAGGCGAACCGCAATCGCGGGCAAGGGTGGCAACGGATGGGCCGGCGGCATCAGAATGAGTTATAAACGTATGGTTTATAGTACGTTTAGTCTGAAGTCTCCGCAAGCCACGGGCGGCCCCTCGGCCCTCTCATGTCCCGAACTTCTCTCGCCTCGCGCGCGCTGCTCGTCGTCGCACCCTGGGCCCTGATCGTCGCGCTCTGGTACGGCGTGCGCGCCAGCGGTCTCGTCAACCCGGCGCTGGTGCCGGCGCCGCACGCGGTGTTCGAGCGCTTTCTTTCGCTCGCGCAGGACCGGCTCGGCATGGATATGTGGATGTCAACGCGGCGCGTCGTCGTCGGCGTCGCGCTCGGCGTCGTCGTCGCCGTGCCGGTAGGCTTTTGTCTCGGCTGGTACCGCGGCCTGCGCGGCTTCATCGACCCGGTGATCAACTTCTTTCGCGCCCTGCCGCCGATCGCGCTCATCCCGCTCGTCATCGTCTACTTCGGCATCGGCGAGCTGGCGAAGACGGTGATCCTGTTCTATGCCTCGTTCTTCGCCGCCGTGATCGTCATGTACGAGGGCATCGCGCAGATCAGCCCCATCTACGTTCGCGTCGCGAAAACACTCGGCGCCAACGACCTCGAGATCTTCGCCAAGGTGATCGTGCCGCTCACGGTGCCGCACATCCTGACGGCGATCCGCGTCGCCCTCGGCGTCGCCTGGGCGACGCTCGTCGCCTCCGAACTCATCGCCGCGCAGCAAGGGCTGGGCGCCCTGATCCAGAACGCGTCGTCGTTCTTCCAGCTCGACATCGTCTACGTTGGCATCATCTGCATCGGCCTCATCGCCTTGACGATGGATCTGCTGCTGCGCGCCGCGAGCCGAAGGCTGGTCGCCTGGCAGGACCGGATCGCATGAGCGCCGCCATGCCGGCCGCGCCGGTGCGCATTCGTTTCGACCATGTCAGCGTCGACTTTCCGACCGCGGCGGGGCCGATGCGCGTCATCGACGACGTCAGCCTCGACATCGCCAGCGGCGAGTTCGTCTCGATCATCGGCCCTTCGGGATGCGGCAAGACGACGCTCATGAACATCGTCGGCGGCTTCATGGCGCCGAGCCACGGCCAGGTCCGGCTCGACGGGCGGCCGGTCACGCGCCCGGGGCCCGACCGCGGTGTCATCTTCCAGGAGTACGGCGTCTTTCCCTGGCTCACCGTGCGCGGCAACATCGAGTTCGGCCTGCGGCTCGGTGCCCGCCGCGCTCCGGTCGCGGAGCGCGACGAGATCTGCCGCCGCTACATGGCGCTGATGGGGCTCACGGACTTCGCCGATCACCACCCCAAGCATCTTTCCGGCGGCATGCGGCAGCGCCTCGCGCTCGCCCGCGCCTACGCAGTCAAGCCGGAGTTCCTGCTCATGGACGAGCCCTTCGGCGCCCTCGACGCGCAGACGCGAACGGCGATGCAGGATCTTCTTCTCCACGTGCTCGAGGCCGAGGGCAAGACGGTGCTCCTGATCACGCATTCGGTCGACGAGGCGATCTATCTCTCGTCGCGCATCGTCGTCGTGACAGCCCGGCCGGCCCGCGTGCGCACGATCATCGACGTGCCGTTCGGCTATCCACGCTCCGAGAAAGTCCAGGAAGACCCGCGCTTCGCGACCTTGCGCGCCGAGATCCGTGCGCTCGTCATGGAGGAATACGAGGCGCAGGCGCGCCAGGCCGTGCGCCTGGTCGATTGAACCCGCAGCGACAGTTTCGCAAACCCCCGCTTCACCACAAGGAGACGACCATGACCATTCGCCGCAGAACCCTGTTGCAGGCCGCAGGCGCCGCTTCGCTCGTCGCGCCTTCGCTCGCAACGCTCGCGCAGGGCATGACAAAAGTGCGCGTCGGCTATCTGCACACGCCGGCGGTCGACGGCCAGATCTGGATCGGCCAGCACTCGGGCGTCTGGGCCAAGCACGGGCTCGACTTCCAGCTCATGCAGTTCACGACCGGCCTCGAGCTGTTCCAGGCGATGATCGGCGGCAGCCTCGACGTGCTCTCGACCGGTGCCGTCATCTCCAACTTCCCGGCTCGCGGCCAGGGCAAGGTCTTTCTCGTCAACGACATCGAATACGCGACGGCGCAGCTCTGGGTCCGCGACGATGCCGTGAAGTCGATCGCCGACCTGAAGGGCAGGCAGATCTCGACGACGACCGGCACCACCGCGCACGTCTTTCTCGACCAGGCCCTGCGCTCTGCCGGACTGGATCCGGCCAAGGACGTGCAGATCGTCAACCAGCGTATGGCCGAGGCGGTGACCTCGTTCATTTCCGGCGCGGTTCCCGCGGTGGCCCTCTGGGTGCCGTTCGATCAGACGGTGCGGCAGAAGGTGCCCGGCGCGCGCAAGCTCGTCGATGCATCGGCGTTCTTCCCGCAGGCCGCGATCATCGACGGCTGGGCGGCACGCAACGATTACTACGACATCCACAAGCCCCTCCTCGCCTCGATCGTCGCCGCCTGGGTCGAGATCAACGACGGCATGCTCGCCAACTTCGATGCCGCGGCCGAGACGCTGCAGAAGACGCAGTACAAGGAAATTCCGCTTGCCGATTTCAAGGAGGCGATGAAGTTCTCCAAGTACTACACGTCGGCCGAGTGGCGCGCGCGTTTCGCCGACGGCACGGTGACGAAATGGCTGCAGCAGGTGACCGACTTCTTCGCCAAGGCCGGCAACATCAAGAACCCGGTGCCCGCGTCTACCTACTTCGATCCGCAGATCTACATGCAGGTGGTCAAGGCATGAACCGCCGGGCCGTTCCCAGGGCGAATCCCCCAGCTCGAAACGCGAAGGTACTCCAGTGATCGAGGCGCTTCCCGCCGCTTTCGACTTCATCGTCGTCGGGGCGGGATCGGCCGGCTGCGTGCTTGCCAACCGGCTCAGCGCGGATGCCGGCCGCAGGGTGCTGCTGCTCGAGGCGGGCGGCGAAGCGAAGAACTTCTGGCTGCGCCTGCCGGTCGGCTACTTCAAGACGATCTACGACCCGCGCTTCACCTGGCAGTTCGCGCTCGAGCCGCAGGCCGAGACTGGCCACCGCGCCATCGTCTGGCCGCGCGGCAAGGCCCTCGGTGGCTCGAGCATCGTCAACGGCTTGCTCTACATTCGCGGCCAGCATGAAGATTTCGACGACTGGGCGGCGCTCGGCGCGCGCGGCTGGAGCTATCGCGAGGTCTTGCCTTTCTTCAAGCGCTCGGAACGCTACGAAGGCGGCGAGAGCGAATACCACGGCGGCTCGGGCGAACTCGGCGTTGCCGATCTGCGCAACGATCATCCCTATTGCGAAGCGTGGCTCGCCGCCGCGGCCGAAGCCGGCTTTCCCCGCAACGCCGATTTCAACGGCGCGCAGTCCACAGGCGTCGGCCGCTACCAGCTGACCTTGCGCGGCCACTGGCGCTGCGATGCGGCGACGGCGTTTCTGGCGCCGGCAAGAGACCGCTCGAACCTTGTCGTCGCGACCGGCGCGCAGGCGACGCGCATCCTCGTCGAGCGCAGCCGCGCCGTCGGTGTCGAGTGGGTGCAGGCAGGCCAGAAGAAGACGGCGCGCGCCGAAGGCGAGATCATCCTCGCGGCCGGGGCGCTGCAATCGCCGCAGCTGCTGCAGCTTTCGGGCATCGGGCCGGCGGCGCATCTGCAATCGAACGGAATCGCCGTCGTCGCCGATGCGACGGAGGTCGGCGCGAACTTGCAGGATCACTACCAGGCGCGCGTCATCGTCAAGCTTCGCCACCGCCGCTCGCTCAACGACGACGTGCGCAATCCGCTGCGCCTGGCGCAGATGGGCGCGCAGTGGCTGCTCTCGGCGCGCGGGCCGCTGACGGTCGGCGCCGGGCAGGTCGGCGGCCTCGTCGCGACCGAGCATGCCGTGGGCGGCCGCCCGGACGTGCTCGTCAACGTCATGCCGCTCTCGGTCGACAAGCCGGGTGATCCGCTGCATCGCTTCTCAGGCTTCTCGGCTTCGGTAACGCAGTGTCGACCCGATTCGAAAGGCACGGTGCAGATCCGCTCGGCCGACCCGCTCGCGCCACCACGCATCGTCGCCAACTATCTGAGCGAACCGCGCGATGCGAAGGTGCTCGGCGCGGGCTTGCGCATCTTGCGCGAGATCTATGCGCAGCCGTCGTTTCGCGATCTCGTGACCGGCGAGGAATACCTTCCGGGCAAGGACATTTCGACGGCGGCCGGGCTCGAATCGTTCGCCGGCGCCAAGGGCGGCACCGTGTTCCATCCGGCCGGCACCTGCCGCATGGGCGGCGACGATCGCTCGGTGGTCGACGAGCGACTGCGGGTGCGCGGCGTCGAGCGCCTGCGCGTCATCGACGCCTCGGTCATGCCGCGCCTGGTCTCGACCAACACCAACGCCGCGGCGATCATGATCGGCGAGAAGGGCGCGGCGCTCGTGCTCGAAGACGCCGTGGGCGCGCCTGCCGGCGGCGAGCGCAGACCGGCGGTGCCGGCATGATCCTTGACAACGCCCAGGTTCCGCTCTACGTGCAGCTGGCCGACCTGTTCCGCCAGCGCACCCTCAAGGGCATGTGGCGTGAGGGCGAAAAGCTCCCTTCCCTCGAGAAGCTGGTCGAGGAATTCGAGGTCGCGCGGGTCACCGTGCGCCAGGCGGTCGATCGGCTGTCGCGCGACGGCCTGGTTTCGCCGCGGCGCGGCCGCGGCACCTTCGTCACCGGCGCGCCGCAGGCCAACCGGTGGCTGCGCGTCGAGACGACGCTGCAGAACCTCGCCGACGTTTATCGCGACACGCACCCGACCATCCTCAACATCGACGAATCGACACGCAGCCCGCGCCTGACCGAGACCGACGGCGTGGCGGCGCCGAAGTACGTCTACATGCGGCGCATCCACGAGCGCGACGGCCGGCCCTACTGCGTCATCGACATCTACCTCGACGCCGAGATCTTCGCTCGGCACCCGGTGCGCTTTCGCAGGGAGACAGTGATTCCGCTGCTGATGGAAATGCCCTCGGTGAAGATTGTCA
>PLZH01000320.1 GCA_003152055.1 Burkholderiales bacterium | reverse complement strand
GCAGGTTGAGCGCGACGACCGGCGCGCTCGCCAGCAGCACCGCATACGTCATCACCGTGACGCCGCCGAGGCGCTCGATCAGCGGCTTGGCGGCGACGGTGTAGTACGAAAAGAACGAGGCGGCGACGAGCAGCACGAGGTCGCCCGCCCCGGCCTGCCAGCGACCGCCGATGAGTGTCTCGGAAAGAAAGGTGAGGACGCCGAGGCAGGCCACGGCAACGCCAGCGATCTGGCCGCGCGTCAAGGTTTCGAGGCCGTGCCAGCGCAGGATGAAGAGCGTGAAGATCGGCCCGCAGGCAAGGATCAGCGAGCTCGAGAAGGCCGTCGACCAGTCGATGCCGTAGGTGACGAGGCCGACGTGCAGCAGGTGGCCGACCAGGCCGAGGCGGAGCAGCGCGAACGTGTCCGCACGCGAGACGCGCGGCCACTCGAAACCATGGCGAAAGCAAAGCAAGGCCGTCGCCGCGACCGGCATGATGAGATAGCGCGCAAAGAGAAATCCGCCCGGCGACAAGGTGCGAAAGATCGCCTTCTGAACCGTGAAGTTCGCGCCCCAGACGACGATCAGGGCCAGCGCGGCCCAGAGCGCGCGGCGGCCGCGGCGGTCGTGCTCGGCCTGGAGCGACAAGGCGGCGGCGATCGAAGCCGGCGATGCGACGGACGTTGGCAGCATCGTTGCGGCGCGCGGCGCTCAGGCGCAGGACCCGTCGCCGAGCGCGCCCTGCGCATCGTCGAGGCGCCAGCCTTCGACCGGCGTCGCCCGCGCGAGCGCCATCCACATCGCAAAGCCCATCTCCAGCGGCCGCTTCGGCGCAGCGC
Organism: Burkholderiales bacterium; assembly: GCA_003152055.1. Classification (GTDB taxonomy): domain Bacteria; phylum Pseudomonadota; class Gammaproteobacteria; order Burkholderiales; family Burkholderiaceae_C; genus Schlegelella_A. Next base: position 2,854 of record PLZH01000320.1, on the reverse strand, counting down.
GAGCAACCACGAGGCGCTCTTCCTCGGCGACGAGAACGCCGCATTCGTCCGGGATCTCTTCGGGCGCCGCGATGTCTTCGCGAATGACGTACCAGTACTCGCCGCCGATCTGCAGATAGGCCTCGCGCTTGTTGGCGCGGCGCAGATCGGCGAGCAGGTCGGAGCGTTGCACCTTGACTTCGTGGACGATGGGTTCGAGATAGGCCTCGACGGTCGTGTGGCGGATCGAGAAGACATCGGGCATCGCCATCGCCCAGATCTCGCCGACTTTGACGCGAACGCTGAGGCCCCGCCAGGCCAGGCGGCCGGCGCGCGTCATCTCGCGAGCGACGCGCTCGACCAGCAACTCGTGGCCGTGGCGCCGGGCCCGGTTCTTCCGCAGAGTCTCGGCGAGGACGGCGATGCCCGCATCGCTGACGCGTAGGGTCTCGTGGCCGAACGACCCGCGCTCGCGCTGCAGCAGGCCGGCAGCGACGAGCTCGATCTCGATGGCGTCCTGGCACGGCCAGCCGGCCGAGCGATAGACCTCGCGAAGGCGGCGCCGATGACCGACGCCGAGGAGAACGCCGCGGGCTGAAGAAGATCCGTCGAGCATGGCCGGGTTCGATTCGAACCTTGCACCTTACCAAGTTTCGGCCGAGGCACCGAACCCGAAGTTACGATTCATCTTTCGGAGGACCCGACGCCATGCCGCTCCGCCTTTCGTCTCGCTTGCGCCGTCTCATTTCGTGCGCGAGCCTCGCCCTGCTCGGCGCCGCCGGCCCGGCGCTCGCCGCCGACGCGAAGGTGCTCAACATCTACAACTGGTCCGACTACATTGCCGACGACACGATCAGGAACTTCGAGAAAGAAACCGGCATCAAGGTCAATTACGACAACTACGACACCAACGAAGTCCTGCAGGCCAAGCTGGTCGCCGGCAACACCGGCTACGACATCGTCGTCCCGAGCTCGCACTTCGCCAAGCTGCAGATCGAAGGCGGCCTGCTGCAAAAGCTCGATCGTTCCAAGCTCACCAACTGGGGCAACCTCGATCCGACGCTGCTGAAGCAGCTCGCCGCCGTCGACCCCGGCAACCAGTACCTCGTCGACTGGCTCTGGGGCTACGTCACGGTCGGCATCAACATTCCGAAGGTGATGGCCGCGCTCGGCTCGATGCCGATGCCTGACAACGCCTGGAGCCTCATCTTCGATCCCAAGTACGCCTCCAGGCTGAAGAGCTGCGGCGTCAACTTTCTCGACTCGGCATCCGAGGTGCTTCCCGTGGCGATGCTCTATGTCGGCAAACCTCCCTACAGCACGAACGCCGCCGACTACGACGCGGCGGCGAAGATGCTGCAGTCGGTGCGCCCCTACGTGACGCGCTTTTCCTCCTCGGGCTACATCAACGACCTGGCCGGCGGCTCGCTCTGCGTCGTGATGGGCTACTCCGGCGACATCAACATCTCGCGCGCCCGCGCCCTCGACGCCAACCCGAAACAGACGGCGGCGATCGAGGCGCTCATCCCCAAGGGCGGCGCGACGTTGTTCTTCGACACGATGGCGATCCCGAAGGACGCGAAGAACGTCGCCAACGCACACCTCTTCATCAACTACATCCTGCGCCCGGAAGTCGCGGCCTCGCTGTCCAACAAGGTCTTCTATGCCAACCCGAACGCGGCCTCGCTCAAGTTCGTGAAGAAGGCCGTCGCCGAGAACAAGACGATCTTCCTGTCCGCCGAAGACAAGGCGCGCATGACGCCGCCCAACGCCGTGCCGCAGACGATCCGCCGCGTGCAGACGCGCATCTTCACGAACTTCAAGGCCGGCAAGTAGGCGCCAGGCCTGAGGAAACCTAGGCGATCTTGACGCCTTTCCAGAACGCGACGCGGCCCTTGATCTCCTTGGCGGCCTCCTTCGGCTCCGGGTAGTACCAGACCGCGTTCGGATTGAGGTCGCCCTCGACCATCAGGCTGAAGTAGTGGGCCTCGCCCTTCCACGGGCACATCGAGCGGTGGTTGCTGAAGGTCACGTACTCGCGCTTCAGGCTCGCCTCGGGAAAGTAGTGATTGCCCTCGACGACGACGGTGTCGTCGCTCTCGGCAAGGGTCGCGCCGTTCCAGGTCGCCTTCATGTCGCAATGCCTTTCGTGCCCGCGCCGCGCATTGCGGCATGGGGACGATCGTAGCGACGTCGGCTCGACGTTGCATCGATCAGCGCCCAGCGGGCCGGTGCGTCGCCGGTCTTGCTGCCGACGAGCAGGCACGGCCGTTCGCGAATCGCCCGAGGGCGGCGGCCGGCGGCGAGGGCGCCGAGTGACGCCGCCGATGTTCGGACAGCGCGGCAGCGTCCATTCGAGCAACGACCAGACGGCGTCGGGGATCGTGTCGGAGTGGGCATTGAGGTAGAAGCCGTCGAGCCCCATGCCGCCGGCAACGTGGATTTCGCCGACGCGCTCGAGCTCGAGATCGACGAGCAGCGCCTCGGCATCGAAGCCGTGGTTGGTGTAGATGTTGTGCAGATCGATCTCGACGTAGTCGAGGTCGTCCCCCGACGCTTCGATGAGCGACGCCAGCGGGGCCTGGTACGCCAAGCTCACGCCCGACCTCGGCAACGATTGCATCGTCTTGGTCTCAACCGATGCCTTGCATCGCGATGTCTTCGACAATGAGGCGCTCGAGGCCGGAAAGGCAGCGCCGGCAGCCCTTGAAGCCGGGCAGCTCGGGCACCCTGAGAGTCTGCTTGAGAATGGCGACGATGTCCTCGAACGACGAGTTCGACGTCAGCGCGAGATGAACTTCGGTGATGGGGTCAAGCGTTTGCTGGTGGCCATGAATATCCTCCTGAGTCGACTGAATGGGATTGCCTGAGCGTA
>PLZH01000262.1 GCA_003152055.1 Burkholderiales bacterium | reverse complement strand
GGCGATGAGGAATCGATCAGCCGCTATTTCGCTTATGCGTTTTGGAGCGAAGGCGCGCCAGAGACCCGGACAAGGAATGCCGGAAGATCACGCCAAGAACCGCAAGACCAATTCCCGCGACGATCAGGTAAAGCGCGGTAGGACCCAGCCAAGCTTCGAGGAGTTTCCATTTCTTCCCAAAGAAATACCCGATCAGGATGTAGGTGGCGGCGTAGACCGCCGACCCTGTAAGGTTGAAAAAGAGAAAGATGCGCCACGGCATCTTCGTCATGCCCGCCAGGAGATTGGCCATGACCGGAGGAAACAGGGCGATGAACCGCGCGATAAAGACAGCCTTGGCGCCATGACGTTTGAAGAATCGGTCGGGCCACTTGATCCGTTCNNCCCAGCCAAAAGGAACAGATGCCGCCCAGAAAGCAGGCCACCGCCCCGGCCGCCCAGGGCTGCCACAGCGAACCCGCAGTCTTCCCCAGGATGAATCCGGCCCCCAAGAGAATCGTTTCGCCCGGCAACGGAAAGCCGATGTTGTTCAAGAACACGACGATGAAGACGAGAACATACCCATAGTGTGGGAGGTGGGGAAGCAAAGAACGCAGCCAGTGGAACATGTTCACGGTTCTCTCTTGACAATCGACTGCATGCGCGGCGGCGTCGTGGCCGTGCGCGACCCCCGAAACGCGCCACAGACCCCGAGCAGTCCGACGGCAAAGGCCGAAGCTTGAAGTATCCGGCCAGCGGATGCCGTCGGCAGCACCGCCGGCCTCCGCCTTGGCCGGGCGGAGGCCGCGAGCCGGTCGTCGTAGTCGGATCGTCTCATCGGGCCTTTGCCCCGGGCTCCGGCGACGCGAGCGCCCCGCCGTTGCCGCCCCGCGCGTTTGACGCTGCGCAAGCAGACGTTCGGCGGTCGCTCGTAAGCTGAGCGGACTTTAACGGCCGTCACCCCTCATGAAACGCTTGGCAGTGCTGACCAGCGGCGGCGACGCGCCGGGCATGAACGCGGCGATCCGCGCCGTGGTCCGTATGGGCGTGGCGCGCGGATTCAAAGTGTTCGGGGTGCGTCGTGGGTATACCGGACTCATCGCTGGCGAATTCGTGCCGCTCGGGCCGCGGGACGTCGGCGGCATCATGGAGCGTGGCGGAACGATGCTGGGCACCACGCGCTGCGCCGAGTTCAAGAGCGAAGTCGGGCAGAACGAGGCCCTGCGCCAGTTGCGAAGTTATGACATCGCCAGGCTCGTGGTCATCGGCGGGAACGGGTCGCAGGCCGGCTCGCATGCGCTGTCTTGCAAGGGGCTGGGGGTGGTCGGCGTGGCGTCGACGATCGACAACGACCTCGTCGGATCGGACGCCACGATCGGCGCAGCCACGGCGATCGACGTGGCGCTCGAGTCGGTCGACCGGTTGCGCGTAACCGCCTCGTCGCTCGGTCGCGTCTTCCTCGTCGAGGTAATGGGGCGCGAGTGCGGCTACCTGGCCACCCTCATTGGCATCGCCAGCGGCGCCGAAGTCATCGTCACGCCCGAGGTGCCCGCGGAGCCCGAAGAGATCGCCATGGACATCCATGCGGCCTACGAGCGTGGCAAGAGTCACGCCATCACGATCGTGGCCGAAGGGGCGAAATACAACGCCGAGGCGCTGGCGCAATACTTCCAGGCGCACCAGGCACGCCTGGGCTTCGACCTGCGGGTGTGCAGGCTCGGACACGTTCAGCGCGGCGGCGCGCCCGGCGTGGCAGACCGGATGCTGGCCACTCGACTCGGCGCCGCCGCCGTCGAGCATTTCGACGCCGGGCACGATGGCGTCCTGCTGGGCATCATCGATGGCAAGGTGACCGGCACGCCGCTGGCCGAGGTGATCCATCGGAAGAGGCTGCTGGACACGAGCCTTCTCGAACTCGCGCGTGCGCTGGCGCAATGAAGGAAGCAGCGGCTATCGGCTCGTCAGGCGTCCGCTTGCCGGGCAGCAAGCGTGACGACATCGCAAACGGAGATCCAACGTGATACTCAAAGATATCTGCGTTCTGGATGTCGCATCCTGCGGCAGGGAAACGAACATTCTCGAGGCGGCCCGCCTGATGCGCCAGCACCATACCGGCACGCTGGTCGTCGTCGACGATCCCCAAGGCGACCGGACCCCCGCGGGCGTCGTCACCGACCGCGACATCGTCGTCGAAGCGCTGGCCAACGAACTCGAACCCGCCAGGACCAGCGTGGCCCGCATCATGGGCGCCAAGGTCGTGATCGCCAGCGCCTCGGAGAGTCTCGCGGACGGCATCGAGCGAATGCGGCTGCATGGCGTGAGGCGCCTACCGATCGTCGACCACAACGGCAGCCTGATCGGGATCGTCACGCTGGACGACATGCTGACGCTGCATGCCCGGCAGGCGGCCGCGCTGGCCGAGATCGTGTCGAAGGAACAGGTCCACGAGCAGCGCGCGCGGCGCTAAGTGCGTCAAGCCGCCTCGACGAAGGTGCGCACGAAGTCCAGCGACGACACGACGCCAGCGACGCTGTCGCCTTCCACCACGACGACATGATGGATCTTGCGCTCGATCATCTGCCGCGCCACTTCGCCGAGCGGCGTTTGCGGGCCGACCATGACCGGCTTGTAGGTGCAGAGCTGCCACGCCCTGGTCGCGACCGGATCACGCCCGTGCGCATGGAACTGCAGCAGGTCGGAAGCGGCGATGACCCCGAGGATCGTGCGCCTCGCTTCGAGCACCGGAGCCCATGACAGGTTCTGGTCGGCGAACAGGCGCTCGACCTCGGCCACGCTATCGTCCATGTCGACGCTCCAGACCCGGCGCTCCATCAGCGCAGAGACGGGCTGGTTCATGACGCGCCTCCCGTGCCGTCTTGAGTGCGCGGCGGCCGACCGAGCTGCTGTTCGACGGCCAGCACCCCGCGCGTGACCTGGAGCAGCGTGTCGGGCGTGACGCTGATCGAGTCGATGCCGAGCTCGACCAGGTATGCCGCCATTTCGGGATAGTCGGACGGAGCCTGGCCGCAGATCCCGGCATGGCGGCCGTTGCGCCGCGCACCCTCGATCGTCTGGCGGATCATTGCCTTGACGCCTTCGTCGCGTTCGTCGAAGTCGAAGGCCACGATCGCGGAATCGCGGTCGACGCCGAGCACCAGCTGCGTCAGGTCGTTGGAGCCGATCGAGAAGCCATCGAACAGCCGGGCGAACGCGTCGATCTGGATCACGTTGTTTGGGATTTCGCACATCACGTAGATCTCGAGCGCGTTCACGCCGCGTTCGAGTCCGTGCGCAGCCATCGCCTGCAGCACGCGCTCGGCCTCCTGCACGCGGCGGCAGAACGGGATCATCAGCTTCACGTTCGCGAGACCCATTTGTTCGCGCACGCGCTTCATCGCCGCGCATTCCAGCGCGAAGCCGTCGGCATAGGCCGGGTGCGTGTACCGCGAGGCGCCGCGAAACCCGATCATCGGGTTTTCTTCCTGCGGCTCGAACCAGCGTCCGCCGAGCAGGCTGGCGTACTCGTTGGTCTTGAAGTCGGACATGCGCACGATCACCGGCTTGGGGTAGAACGCCGCGGCGATGGTGCCCACGCCTTCGGCGAGCTGGCGCACGAAGTAGTCCGCCGGGCGCTCGAAGCCTTGCGTCAGGCGGGCGATCTCGTCGCGCACCGCCGCGTCGTCGATCTTCTCCGGATGCACCAGCGCCATCGGATGCGCCTTGATGTGCTCGGCGACGATGAATTCCATCCGCGCCAGGCCCACGCCGTCGGTGGGAAGCATGGCGGTCTGGAAGGCCGTGTCGGGGTTGCCGACGTTGACCATCAGACGCGTCTGCGGCCGCGGCAGCGCGGTGAGGTCGGTGCTCGTCTTGGTAAAGGACAGCGAGCCGGCATAGACATGGCCTACGGCCCCTTCGGCGCAGGACACCGTGATCTCCTCGCCGGTGCGCAGCTTCGTGGTCGCGTCATCGCAGCCCACCACGGCAGGAATGCCGAGCTCGCGCGCGACGATGGCCGCGTGGCAGGTGCGACCGCCGCGATTGGTGACCACCGCGGCGGCGGTCTTCATGACGGTGCCCCAGTCGGGCATCGTCGTGTCCGCGACCAGCACTTCTCCAGGCTGGAACTCCCCGAGCTGCGCCACGTCGGTGATGAGACGGGCCTTGCCCGAGGCGATCTTGCCACCCACGGCCCGGCCCGTGGCAAGCACCTCGGTCTTGGACACCAGGCGGTATTCGTCGACGAGACCGATGGGTCTTTGCGAGGCCACCGTTTCCGGTCGCGCCTGCACGATATAGATCTGGTGGTCCAGGCCGTCCTTGGCCCATTCGATGTCCATGGGGGTCGGCCGGCCCGCCCTCTTGCTGTAGTGGTCCTCGATCCTGAGGGCGGCATCGGCCAGCGCGAGCACGTCGTCGTCGCCGATGCAGAAGGCGACCTGGTCTTCCCGCGCCGTAGGCACGTTGCGGGTGGTCTCGCGGCCCGCCCCCTGCGCGTACACCATGCGGATTTCCTTGCTCCCGAGCCGGCGCCGCAGCACCGTGCGATGGCCTTGCCGGAAGGTCGGCTTGAAGACGTAGAACTCGTCGGGATCCACGGTGCCCTGCACCACGTTTTCGCCCAGGCCGTAGGCGCCCGTGATGAACACGGCGTCGCGAAAGCCGGTCTCGGTGTCGAGCGTGAAGATGACGCCGCTGGCCGCGCGATCCGAACGGACCATCTTCATCACGCCGACAGACTGGTAGACCCTGAAGTGGTCGAAGCCGTTGTCGACACGGTAGCTGATGGCCCGGTCCTTGAAGAGGCTGGCGAAACACCGACGCACGGCGTCGAGCACCTTGGCCTCGCCGGAGATGTTCAGGAAGGTCTCGTGCTGGCCGGCGAAGCTCGCCGTGGGCAGATCTTCGGCGGTGGCCGAACTGCGGATGGCAAATGTGGCCTGCTCCCCGTATTCGGCCCGCAGGCGCGCATAGGCGACGCCGACTTCGGCCACCAGTTCGGCCGGCAACGGCGCGCCGTAGACGATCTCCCGCGCCAAGTGGGCCCGCCGGGCCAGATCGTCGACGTCCGTGGTGTCCAGCCCCGCCAACGCCTTGTGCAGGCGTGGCCATGCGTCGGCCTGGTCGAGCACATAGCGATAGGCCTCGGCAGTGATCGCGAACCCGTTGGGCACGCGCACGCCTTCGCCTGCCAGCTCGCGATACATCTCGCCGAGCGATGCGTTCTTGCCGCCGACGTGGGCAACGTCGGCGGCGCCGATTTCGGAAAACCAGCGGATGTATTTCATTTCACGACCGCCGCGCTCGAAGCAGGCGCCTCCTGCAGCCTGACCGGACATGGCGCAATGCGCTTGAATTCGGTCCGTTCTTCCGCAAGAAGACGGGCCACTTCGTCCACCGACCGCGTGCACGGTTCATCTATGCGCATGTCCATCTTCCTGTCAGCAACAAGATTAAATATCGGCCGAATGGATCGAGCGGCATTTGCGCCTGATCAATCGCCGAGCTCGCCGCGGCGTCTTCGCCCATCGCCTGTTCGCCGCCCGCAGCTGCGGGCGGCCTAGCACAGGCGAGCGAAGAGCGCCGCCTTCACAGGACGGCTAAGCTCGTGCCCTGGCGCGCTCCCGGCCGTGCCAACCTCGCCGCGTGACCGAAGAGCAGCCTTTCACCCTCCGTCAGATCGCCGTTCCCGCCTTTGGCCCGTCGCTGCTCTTCGGCCTCGGCGAAGGCGCGATCCTTCCCGTCATCGCCTTGAGCGTGCGCGAGCTCGGCGGCTCGGTCGCGCTTGCGGCGCTCGTCGTCACGCTGATCGGCATCGGCTCGCTCGTCTGCAACATCCCGGCGTCGATCATCACGACGCGCTACGGCGAGCGCTGGGCGCTCGTCGCCGCAGCCCTGTGGAGCGCGCTGGCGATGGCGATCTGCGTCCTCCTCAAAAGCCTCGCCGCATTCGCCGCCGGCGTGTTCATGGTCGGCATGGCCGGCGCCGTGTTCGGGCTGGCGCGGCAAAGCTACCTCACGGAATCGGTGCCCTTCCACTATCGCGCCCGAGCCCTTTCGACACTCGGCGGCGTCATGCGCATCGGCCTGTTCATCGGCCCGTTCCTCGGCGCCGCGGTGATTCCCTTTCTCGGCATCGGTGGTGCTTTCTGGGTCGGCGTCGCGACGCAACTGATCGCCGCCGCGCTCTCCTTCAGCATTCCCGACCTGCCGGGCGAGCATCGCCTTCGCACCGTCACGGCAGCGCCGGGCGGCCCGCACGTCAGGCCGACGATCCGCTCGGTCACGTCCAGCCACATGCACATCTTCGTCACGGTCGGCATCGGAATCATGCTGGTCAGCGCGGTGCGCGCCTCGCGCCAGGCCGTCGTGCCGCTGTGGGCCGATCAGATCGGGCTGAGTGCCGCGACGATCTCGCTCATCTACGGCATGTCGAGCGGCATCGACATGCTCGTCTTCTATCCGGCCGGCCGCGTCATGGATCGCAAGGGCCGTATCTGGGTCGCCCTGCCGTCGATGGTGTTCATCGGCGTCGCCATGCTGCTCATGCCGCTCACGCACGGGCTGATCACATTGCTCTTTGCTTCGATGCTCATGGGCTTCGGCAACGGCATCGGCTCAGGCATGGTGATGACGCTCGGCGCCGACTACTCGCCCGCAGCCGGGCGCGCCCACTTCCTCGGCGTCTGGCGGCTGCTCTCCGACATCGGCTCGACGGCGGGCCCGGCCCTGCTCTCGGCCGTCACGGCCCTGCTTTCGCTCGCCGCGGGCATCTGGTGCAACGGGTTGATCGCCTTCGCGGCGGCGGGCGTTCTCTGGTACTGGATCCCGCGCACGCACCGCGCGGCGCCGGGCTGACGACCGCGGCTCAGTCGCGCTTCGGCTGCGCCGCGCGCCATGCCTCGTAGCGCGCCTGCGTCGTCCCATCGGGCGGATAGAGGCCGGGCAGCGGCACGCCGGCCTCGACCTCGCGCATGATCCAGCCCTCGTGCCGCTCCTGCTCGAGGGCGGCGGCGACGACGTCGTCGAGCAGCGCCGCCGGGATCACGACGGCGCCGTCGAGATCGGCGACGATCACGTCGTTCGGCAAGACGGCGACGCCGCCGCAGCCGATCGGCTCCTGCCAGCCGACGAAGGTCAGCCCGGTGACCGATGCCGGCGCCGCGGTGCCTCGGCACCACACCGGCAGCCCCGTCGAAAGAACCCCGGCGAGATCGCGAACCACGCCGTCGCTGACGAGTGCCGCGACGCCGCGCTTTTTCATGCGGGCGCATAGGATGTCGCCGAAGATGCCGGCGTGCGTCGTCGCCATCGCGTCGACGACGGCGATGACGCCGGCGGGCATGGCCTCGATCGCGGCACGCGTCGAGATCGGCGAGGCCCACGAGGCCGGCGTCGCCAGGTCTTCGCGCGCCGGCACGAAGCGCAGCGTGAAGGCACGCCCGGCGCGGCGGCGGCCGGCCGCTTCGCCGAGCGGCGCGGCACCGCGGATCCAGACGTTGCGCAAGCCTTTCTTGAGCAGCACGGTCGTCAGCGTCGCCGTGGTGACGGACTCGAGCGCCTCGATCGTCGCGGCGGGCAGGGGCAAGGGGTCGGTCATGTTCGTGCGAAGAGCTCGGAGATCGCAGCCGCGGGTATATCACGCTAGGCAGCGCCGGCGCCACGTCGATACGATGCGCCGGCATCGCGCGCCCCCATGAAGACACGCTTGACGAGGATCCCAGTTTGCGCCCTCGGCGGTGGCGCGGCGCGGCGCTGTGCGACCGCCCTGCTTGCCCTTGCGGCGCCGTGGGCGCTGGCGCAGGACTATCCGAATCACCCCGTTCGCATCATCGTGCCCTTCGCCGCGGGCGGGCCGGCCGACATCTACGCGCGCTTCATCGCGATGCGGCTGCAGGAATCGCTGAAGCAGCCCTTCATCGTCGAAGACAAGCCCGGCGCCGGCTCGATCATCGGCACCGACGCCGTCGCCAAGAGCGCGCCCGATGGCTACACGCTGCTTCTGATGTCGAACACGCAGACGGTCAACGAGTCGCTGTTCGCGACCAAGCCGTATCAGCTCCTGCGCGACTTCGCGCCGATCGCGCCGATCAACTCGTCCGACCTCGTGCTCGTGACGCGAAGCACGCTGCCCGTCGCGAATCTCGCCGAGCTGCTGCGGCTCGCGAAAGCCAAGCCCGGATCGCTCTCCTATGCGTCGTCGGGTCCCGGCACGCCGTATCACATGGCCGGCGAGCTGTTCAAGGCGATGGCCGGCGTTTCCATCGTCCACATTCCGTACCGCGGCAGCTCCGGCGCGCGCACCGACGTGCTCGGCGGTCAGGTCGACATGATGTTCGACGCGGTGCCNNCCGAAGTACGAAGCGACGATCTGGCTCGGCCTTCTGGCGCCGAAAGCGACGCCGCCGGCGATCGTCGACCGGCTCAACGCCGAGGTCTCGCGCATCGTCGGCGAGCCGGAGACGGCGCGCACCTGGAAGGCGCAGGGCGCAACGCCGATGATCATGAGCGTTGCCGACTTTACCCGCTTCGTGCAGGGCGATATCGCCAAGTGGGCCCGCATCGTCAAGATCTCGGGGGCGAAGGCCGAGTAGCGACGTGGCATTAGCGAAGCGTTCGATGACAGCGAAGTTGCACGTCCTGTGCGCCGGCGCAGTGCATGGCCTCGTCAAGGACGTGCAGGCGCGCTTCATGGCGCAGACGGGCGCCGAGATCGACGGCCGCTTCGGCGCCGTCGGCGCGATGAAGGAAGCGCTGATGGGCGGAGTGCCCTGCGACGTGCTGATCGTCACCGACGCGATGCTGCGCGCGCTGCACGGCAACGGCGCCATCGACGGCGACACGTCGATGGTCGTCGGCCGCGTGCGAACCGGCATCGCGGTGCGCGAGGGCGAAGCGATACCTGCCGTCGGCACGACAGAGGCGTTGAAGGCCGCCTTCGTCGCGGCCCCGGCCATCTACCTGCCCGATACCGAGAAATCGACGGCCGGTGCCCACGTCGCATCGGTGCTCGCACGCCTTGGCCTTCGCGACACGGTGGCATCGAAGCTCGCTGTGTTCGCCAACGGCGCGACGGCGATGAACTCCCTGGCCAATCGTGGTGTGCCGGGCTCGATCGGCTGCACGCAGGTAACCGAGATCCTCTGCACGCCGTTTCTCGTGCTGGCCGGCGTGCTTCCCGACCCCTACGGCCTTTCGACCACGTACAGCGCCGGTGTCAGCAAGACCTCGAACGATCCCACGCTCGCCGCGCGCTTCATCGCCTTGCTCTGCGGACCAGAGACCGCCGCGCTCCGGCGCGACGGCGGCTTTGAACCGCTCGATCCCTGACAGGAGACTGAAGTGACTTCACGCTTCGGAGCTTCGATGTCGCGCCGCTGCACCTGATCAAGCCGAAGGTGGCGATCCCGATGCACTACGGCACGACGCCGGCGCTGAGCGGCACTCCCGAGTAATACAGCAAGGAGCTCGGCACGACATCGACGAAGGTGCTGGCGATCAACCCCGGCGACACGCTCGAGTTCTGAGCCGCTTATCCACCAAACTAAACTAAAGGAACGTTGGGTCAATGGGCTCATAACTTAGCCGAGCGGTTCACGGCGTGAAAACACCGCGTGGCTCAGTCCGGCGGCGCCCAAGCCTGCCAACCCTGCACCACTGCGTAAGCAGGAAAGAGGCCGACGCCTGGCAGGAGTAGAGCGACGATGAGGAAAAACGTCGCTGCGCCAAATGCTCCGACGGAAACGCCACGCAAGACGGCGTGCGCCGCCGGGTGGCCGCCATGGCGATGAGAAAAGATGCCCATCACGGCTGCGAATACGGGCAAGGTCGCGAGCAGGCCGCTCCAGGTCGGGCCAATGAATCCGGCTGCTGCCGTGATCAACGCGACGGCTGCGACCCCCGACCATTCTGGCCGGCGTGTCGCACCAGGGCGGCGGCACCGCTGGAAGACGGATTCCTGGCCGCTCCGTCATCAGGACCAACGCCAACAGCGCCGGATAGGAAATCGCTGCGGCAGTCACCGCGTCCTGCGGTACCCGAGAGATGACGATCGTGACGACGGCGCAGGTGAAGGAGGCGAGCATCGCGGACGGCAGCCACGACAAGCGTCTCGCGCTGATCGCATACACGGCACAGAACCCCGACATCGCGACGGTGCCGAGCAGGGTTCCGATCGCAGACCGGGCAGCGAATGCCGACCCACATTCGAGCGCAATGAACACCGACACAGGCGCGGAGGTCAGCGGCAGTCCAACCATGAGGCCACCGAGAGAGCCACCCCATCTTCGCTGCACGAAGGTCGCGGCGGCGATCAGAAGCGGGGCCAGCGTGAGCTTCAGCAAGAGGATGGGCATTCGAGGTCCGGGTCAGGCCGACGCCACGGCGCAGAGTGCCCGGCACACAGCAACTGAAATGTTTGCGGCTGTCAGCGACGTGCCGCATTCGGCGACAGGAAGAAACGATGACTGCGGTCGGTTTCGGTGTCGGCACGGCTCCATGCCATCGCCGTTTCAGCTCCGAAAGTAAGCCACCTGCCCCGCCGTTGCCAACAGCTGCCCAGCCGCCCCATACAACTCCGCCGTCTGATCGCAAAAGCTGCGGTGAAACACCCGCGCGTCGGCCACCGCGGCGAGCGGCGCCGTGCCATGAGCAGCGAGCTCCTCGCCACTGGCATGAAAGTAGGTCGTCATCGAGACCGTGCGGAACGGCGGGATGCGGCCGAGCACCTGGAAGATGCGGCAGAAGAAAGCATCGCTCATGGCAGCGAGCGAGACGAAGTCGAGCGGGCGCGACTCGGCGTTCTTGAGCCAGAGCACGGAACGCGGCTGCGCGGCGGGTCCGCTGCCGTCTCGCCGATCATGGGCGCGCCTTCGGCAAAGCGGAACTCGTATTGCGACATCCACGTGAGCGAAGCCTTGTTCGGAAAGGGCTCGGTCGCCTCCCATGCCGGCAACGATGCGGGCGGCTGCGATATGCGATGGCTCCAGGTCTCGCGCCGCGGTGCGGTGACGATGCTCGCGGTGAGCACGGGCTCGGCACCCTGGCCCTGCATGAACTCGACCTGCCAGTGCTGGCTCGGCCGGTTGGCGCGAACGCGCTGCGTGTGCACGGCGAATTCGCCCATCTCGCGATCGGCGCGCAGAAGTTGACCGTCAGCGCCAGCGGGTCGCCTTCACGACCGGGGTGCTCGAGCACGGCGCGTAGCGCCGTCGCGGCCGAGACACCGCCGAAGGGGCTGATGAAGGTCCAGTAGGCGTCGTTGGTGCGCGCGGTGCGGATGGCGGCCCCGGGGTCGCCCTTGAGGGCGGTGGCGCGGTCGAGCGGATGACGCAGGTCGTCAATCATGGCGCCGCCATTGTCGATCCCCTCCAGTGATCGGCTCGCGCGGTTCGGCTACGCTCGGGCCCCGCTCACGCCCAGCGCGCATGACACCCGTTCCTCACCGCCGGCCCGCCGATCCGCAGAAGTTTCGCATCGACGTGAAGCCGAGCCGCATCGATGGCCAGGGCGCCTTCGCGGCCGAGGCGATCCCGGCGCGGCGCAAGATCGGCGAGATTCGCGGCGAGCCGGTCAGCGTGCCCGAGGCGCGGCGCCGGGCGCGCGGGTTGGCCCGCATCATGATCGTCGAGGTGAGCGAGCGGCGCGCCCTCGATGCGTCGCAATCCACCGACCCGCTTCGCTTTGCGAACCATTCCTGCGCGCCGAATGCCGTGCTGCGCATCCGCCAAGGCCGCGTCGAGCTCTACGCGATGTGCGACGTCGCTGCGGGCGACGAGATCACGGTGAACTATGGCGAATCGCACCACCAAGGCAAGCTCGCCTGCCGCTGCGGCGCCCCGCGTTGCGTGGGCCGGCTGTGAGCGCCTTCGCTCACTGGCGCAGGATGTCGGCCAGGCGCAACCGGGCGAAGCGCGCTTCGCTCCAGAACGGGGCGAGGTCGGGCGCCGGGTCGAGCAGCAGCTTGCCGAGCAGCGGCTCGGCCAGCACCGTCGCCGGGTCGCAGAGCAGCACGTAGCGCGAGTCGCCTTCCTCTTCGAGCTTGCCGGCCCAGTCGATGGCGACGAGCGCGTCGAGCAGGGGATCGATCTGCAAGGGGTCGGTGCCCAGCGCCTTGGAAAGCTCGCCGCTGCTCATGCCGGGCTTGCCGTCTTCCTTCGCCTTGCGAAGAGCGCGCACGATGACGAGCGCGAGATGAAAGCGCGAACCCGGGCCGGCCGGCCAGCGCGCCACCTGCATTCCGGCGAGGGGGGCGTAGGCCGCGAGCACCGCGCCGAGCAGGACGACAATCCAGCTCAGGTAGATCCAGACGAGAAAGATCGGCACCGTGGCGAAGGCGCCGTAGATCATCGAATAGGTCGGCACCGTGCCGAAGTAGAGCGCGAGCAGCCGCTTCGAGAGCGCGAAGCCGATGGCGACGAAGATGCCGCCGACAAAGGCATGACGCCAGCGCACGTGCGTGTTCGGCACGTAGTGGAAGAGCGCCGCGACGCCGAGCGAGACGACGGCGAATTCGGCGACGCCGAGCACGATGCCGAGCCCGTGCGGCATCGGTCCGAGATAGCCGCGAGAGGCCGTCAGCGCGTACGAGGTCGCCGCGAGGCTGACGCCGAGGAACAACGGCCCGAGCGTCACGGCGGACCAGTAGACGAGGACGCGCTGCGCGATCGGCCGTGGCTTTCGCACCCGCCAGATCGCGTTGAGCGCCCGGTCGATCGTGAGCATCAGGGCGATGGCGCTGACGAGCAGCGCCACGAGGCCGACGACGCCGAGCCGGCTCGCGCGGCTCGAGAACTGCGTGATGGCGCCGAGCACGGGCCGGGCGATCGTGTCGGGAACGAGCGTCGAGACGAAGTAGCGCTGCAGCGTGTCCTGCAGCGTCGAGAACATCGGAAAGGCCGAGAACAGTGCCAGCATCACCGTCGCCAGCGGCACGAGCGAGATGACCGAGGTGAAGGTGAGGCTGCTGGCCGTGAGCGCGAGGCGGTCTTCGCGAAAGCGCCGCACCAGCGTCAGGAGCGTGCCGAGCCAGGGCCACGATTGCAGCCGCCTGAAGAGCGGCCCGATGGGAACCGGCGGCGGCTTCAAGGCGCGAAGGCTCGAGTCATTGCTGGCATCATAAGGATGATGGACGTGCCGCCCGTGTTGCCCGCCACGATCCTGCGGACGCGCGGCGCCGCCGTCGCCGGCACGCTGGTGCTCGTCGCCCTGTGCCTGGCCTGGGAGCTGTGGCTGGCACCGACCGGGCAGCGCACCCTGGCAGTGAAGGTCGTCCCGCTCGTCATCGCCTTGCCCGGCCTCTTCAGGATGCGGCTCTACACCTACCGCTGGATGAGCCTGCTGGTGTGGCTCTACGTCGCCGAAGGGCTGGTCCGTGCGACCAGCGATCGCGGCGCCAGCGCCTGGCTGGCGACGCTCGAGGTCGCGCTCTCGCTCCTCGTGTTCGCCGCCTGTGGCGTGCACATTCGGGCCCGGCTGCGCCGCGCGGCAGTGTCGCCATGACGCTGCTCGAACGCCTGCGCGACGCGGTCGGTGCCGCCCACGTGATGAGCGAAGGCGACCTCGCGGCCTACGAGATCGACTGGCGCAAGCGCTTCGCCGGCAAGGCGCTCGCCGTCGTCCGTCCGGCGTCGACGGCCGAAGTCGCGCGCGTCGTGCGCCTTTGCGCCGAGCACGGCACGAGCATCGTCGCGCAGGGCGGCAATACCGGGCTTGTCGGCGGTTCGGTGCCCGATGCGAGCGGCACGCAGATCGTGCTCAGCCTGGCGCGGCTCGACCGCGTGCGCAGCATCGACGCCGCGAACCTGACCTTGACGGCCGAGGCCGGCTGCGTCCTGCAACGCGTTCAGGAGGCGGCGGCGCACGAAGGCCTGATGTTCGCCCTCAGCCTCGCCGCCGAAGGAAGCTGCACGATCGGCGGCAATCTCGCGACCAATGCCGGCGGCACGCAGGTGCTGCGCTACGGCAATGCGCGCGAGCTCTGCCTCGGCCTCGAGGTCGTGACCGCGGCGGGCGAGGTCTGGGACGGCCTGTCGGCGCTGCGCAAGGACAACACCGGCTACGACCTGCGCGACCTCATCATCGGCAGCGAAGGAACGCTCGGCATCATCACCGCGGCGGCGCTGAAGCTGCATCCGCGGCCGGCCGCGGTGCTTACGGCGATGGCGACCTTGCCGACGCTGGCTGCGGCGGTCGAGCTGCTCGCCCTTGCGCATGCGACGCTCGGCCCCGGCCTCACCGGCTTCGAGATCATGAACGCCACCTCGCTCGGCCTCGTGCGCAGGCATTTCGCGGCGCTGCGCCAGCCGCTCGCACCGTCGCCGTGGACGGTGCTCGTCGAGCACTCCGATTTCGAGAACGAGGCGCACGGCGCAGCGGCGCTCGAAGCGCTGCTCGGCCGCGCCCTCGAGCGCGGCCTCATCGAAGACACGGCCGTCGCTTCGAGCCTCGAGCAGGCCAGCGCGATGTGGCACCTGCGTGAATCGATTCCCCTGGCGCAGGCGACGGAGGGCCCGAACGTCAAGCACGACATCTCATTGCCGGCCTCGGCCGTCTGCGCATTCGTCGCCTCGACCGATACGGCGCTGCAACGCGCGTTCCCCGGAGTTCGCCTCATCGATTTCGGCCATCTCGGCGACGGCAACTTGCACTACAACGTTCAATGTCCGCCCGGCATCGATGCCGCTGAATTCCTGCGCCGCCACGAGCACGAGATCAACGCCATCGTCTTCGACGCGGTCGGTGCGCGCGGCGGCTCGATTTCCGCCGAGCACGGCATCGGTGCCCTCAAGCGCGACGAGCTCGTGGCGCGCAAGTCGCCGGTCGCGCTGGCGATGATGCGTTCGATCAAGGCCGCGCTCGACCCTTCTGGCGTGCTGAACCCCGGCCGCGTGCTGTCGCCGTCAGCCACGCCGTGAAGGCCGCCACTTCAGGCTTGGCGGCCTGTGCGGCGACGATGACGCAGTAGCCGCGGGGCGAGACGACGCCGCCGGCGAAGGGCGCGACGAGCTTTCGCGTCTTCACGAGCCGGTCGATCAGCGGCAGGCGGCCAAGCGCGACGCCCTGCCCCGCGACCGCCGCCTGGATCAGCTGGTCGTACGACGAGAAATGCATGACGCCGGCTGGCCGCAGGCCGGCGAGCTTCATCGCGTGCAGCCAGAGACCCCAGTCCTGCAGCTGGTTGCTGCCATCGGGTTCCATGCGCAGCAGCGTGTAGTGCACCAGGCCGGCGGGGAACTCGAGCCTGGCGCCGGCGTCGCGGCGCAGCTTCGGGCTGCAGACCGGATAGACGGTTTCGCCGAACAGCCGCGTGCCGCGCGACGCAGCGTCGATCGCCTGGTAGCGCACGGCGACGTCGACACCCTCGCGCTCGAGGTTGGTGATCGCGTTACCGGCCGAGATGCGCACGTCGACGCCCGGGTTGGCGGCGACGAAGCTCGAGAGGCGCGGAATCAGCCAGAGGCCGGCGAAGCCCGCTGTCGTCGTGACGATAACGGTCTTCAGCTCGTCGCTGTGCTTCAGAGCGCGCGTCGCCCGGTCGAGATCGGAGAGCGCCGATGAGGCCGCCTGGAAGAAGGCGCGCCCTTCCTCGGTCAACGCCAGTGAGCGATGCAGGCGGCGGAACAGGGCGACGCCGAGGCGGCCTTCGAGCGCCTGGATCTGCCGGCTCACCGCCGATTGCGTCAGCGCGATCTCGTCGGCGGCGCGCGTGAAGCTGAGGTGCCGCGCCGCGGCCTCGAAGGCGACGAGCAGCTCGAGCGGCGGCAGATCGAAGGCACGACGACTCATGAGTGCGAGGTTTCGCATGCATGGTATGCATGCGATCCATTCCTGAATATCGTTTGCGGCACCGGCCGAGGCGTCACAGACTCCTCTCATGATCTTCGGGCAATACGAAACCTGGAGGTCGTGCCGCATGCATGGGATTCATGCTACAGGAGTCGACGATGAACAACGATCTGATCCTCAGCGCCCGCCCTCTCGTGAAGGGCCGGATTCGCCGCGTCCGTGACGCCAAGGGCCGCCGTGTCGAGTGCCTGAGCGGCTCGCTCTGGCTCACGCAGGACGGCGATGATCGCGACGTCGTGCTCGCACCGGGCGAAAGCTTCGGGTTCGATCGCCCCGGCGCCGCGCTCGTCAGCGCCTTCGCCGATTCGCGCTACCTGATGCTCCAGGCTTGCCCGCCGGCCCGCGCCTGATCCGCTACTGGACTGGGCCCTTGAGCGCATCCGGGAGCGGCAGCGCCATGACCTCGATGCCCTCCTCGCGCAGCGCGTCGGCGTCTTCGCGCGAGGCGCGGCCGCGGATGCCACGCTCCTCGACCTCGCCGTAGTGGATTCGCCGCGCTTCTTCGACGAAGCGCTCGCCGACGTCTTCGGTCGTCTCCATCACGTGGCGCACGGCGCGCAGCCATTGCGATTGCAAGGTCACCGGCACGCCTTGCGCCGCCTCCGGTACCGGCGCGGCGTGACGCGAGACCTGGATTCGCGGCGCGCTCGGCAAGCGCTCGATGGTCTTACTGCCGCAGAGCGGGCAGGCAATCGCGCCGCTCGCCAGCTGCGCGGAGAAATCGTCTTCGGAGGCGAACCAGCCCTCGAAGCCATGCTCGTCGGCGCAACGCAGGTTCAAGACCTTCATGGCTGCATTATCGGCAAGCCGCGATCGGGCTGCACCGGCTGCCATTCGAGGGGCCAGCGGCCGGCTCGACAGTTCTGCAGCCAGAGCAGGCCGACCAGGCTTTTCGCGTCGGTCAAATCACCCCGCTGCACCGCCGCGTCGAGTTCGGCGGCATCGGCCTCGAACACGTCGAGAAACTCGCCGGCATCGAGGCGACGCTCACCGACCACAAGGCCGCGCGCGAACCAGATTTCGATGCTTTCGGTGGAGTAGGCGATGGCGTTGTGCAGGATGCCGGCGCGTGCCCATTCGGCGGCGCGGTAGCCCGTCTCCTCCTCGAGCTCGCGCACCGCACAATCGAGCACCGGCTCGCCCGGCTCGATCTTGCCGGCCGGAAACTCGAGCATGGCGCGACGCAACGGGTAGCGCCATTGCCGCTCGACGACGAGACGGCCGTCGTCGAGGATGGGAACGATCATGACCGCGCCGGGATGGACGATGTATTCGCGGTGCGCGGTGCTGCCGTCAGGCAGCGAGACGCGGTCACGCCGCACGTCGAGGAAGGCGCCGCGCCAGGCCCGATGCGGTTCGACTTCGGTCTCGCGCAGATGATTCGTGTCGGCGCCGAGGTCTTGCAAGCGCATGCGAAATCCGCTGCCGGCGATGCCGCGATCAGGTCGCGAACATCTGCACGATCGCCTGCGCGCACATCGTCATCAGGCCGCCGGGAAGGATGCCGAGCAAAAGCACGGCGGCGCCGTTGAGCGAGACGAGCAGCCGCGCGTCGCTGGTGCCGGCGACCGGATGCATGTCGACGGCATCGTCGAAGTACATGACCTTGACGACGCGCAGGTAATAGTACGCACCGAGCAGCGAGAGCACGACGGCGACGACGGCGAGCCAGATGAAGCCGGGCACGTTGGTCGAGACGAGCGACTGCAGGACGGCGAGCTTGGCGTAGAAGCCGACCGTCGGCGGAATGCCGGCGAGCGAGAACATGAAGACGGCCATGACGCCGGCGAACCACGGGCTCCGTTTCGCCAGACCCTTGAAGTCGTCGATCATCTCGGCCTCGTGGCCGGCGCGCGAGAGCAGCATGATCATGCCGAAGGTGCCCAGCGTGGTGAGCACGTCGGTGACGACGTAGAACATCGCCGAGCTGTAGGCGTTGCTCGCCGAGACCGTGTTGCCGCTGACGACGCCGGGGCACAGGCCGAGCAGCATGAAGCCGATCTGGGCAATCGTCGAATACGCGAGCATGCGCTTGATGTTCGACTGCGCCATTGCGGCGAGGTTGCCGAGCAGCATCGAGGCGACCGAGAGCAGCACCAGCATCTGCTGCCAGTCGACGGCGAGGCCCAGCATGCCTTCGACCAGGAGGCGGATCGTGATCGCGAAGGCGGCCAGCTTCGGCGCGCCGCCGACGAGCAGCGTCGCCGCCGTTGGCGCACCCTGGTAGACGTCGGGCACCCACATGTGGAAAGGCACGGCACCGAGCTTGAAGCCGAGCCCGGCGACGACGAAGACGGTGCCGAGGATGAGCACGGCCTTGTTGATCTGGCCGGTGCCGATCGCCTTGAAGACCTCGGGGATCTCGAGCGTGCCGGTGGCGCCGTACATCATCGACAGGCCATAGAGGAGAAAGCCGCTGGCCAGGGCACCGAGCACGAAATACTTCATCGCAGCCTCGGTCGCCGGCACGTTGTCGCGCCGCATCGCGACGATCGCGTAGAGGCTCAGCGACATCAGCTCGAGGCCGAGGTAGACGACGAGAAAGTTGTTCGCCGCCACCATGACGAGGATGCCGAGGAGCGAGAACATCGAAAGCGTGAAGAGCTCGCCCTTGAGCATCTCGCGGCTCGCCGCGTAGGGGCGTGCGTAAACGAGCGTGGCCATCATCGCCAGCGTCGCGAACAGGCCGAGCAGGTGGCCCATCGGATCGGCGACGACCATTCGCTGCATCGCGTACAGCGTGAAGCCGTCGTAGAAGAACCAAAGCTGCAGCAGGGCGACGACGAACAGCGAGCCTTGGGCGACACAGTAGGTGACGAGGCGTTCCTCGTCCTTGACCCAGAGGTCGACGAGCGCGACGACGCAGGTCATCACGAGCAGCAGGATATCGGGGTAGACGGCGAGCCAGTTCATGTTCAGTTGCCGAGCTTGGAGGCCGCGACGTGGCGCAGCAGTTCGGTGACCGACACGTGCATGACGTCGGTGAAGGGCTTCGGGTAGACGCCCATGGCGATCACCGCCACGGCGAGCACGCCGAGCATGACCAACTCGCGCGTGTTCGCGTCCTTCAGCTCGCGCACATGCTCGTTGGCGATGGCGCCGAAGTAGACGCGCTTGACCATCCACAGCGTATACGCCGCGCCCCAGATCATCGTCGAGGCGGCGATCAGGGCGATCCAGAAATTCACCTTCACCGTGCCGAGGATCACCATCCACTCGCCGACGAAGCCCGCGGTTCCCGGCAGGCCGCAGTTGGCCATCGCGAAGAGGACGCCGAGCGAAGCGAACTTCGGCATCGTGTTGGCGACGCCGCCGTAGGCCGCGATGTCGCGCGAGTGGACGCGGTCGTAGAGGACGCCGATGCACAGGAACATCGCGCCCGAGACGAAGCCGTGCGAGATCATCTGCACGATGCCGCCCGAGGTCGTGAGCTCGTTGAACATGAAAAAGCCCAGCGTCACGAAGCCCATGTGGACGATTGACGAATAGGCGACGAGCTTTTTCATGTCAGTCTGCATGAGGGCGACGAAGCCGATGTAGACGACGGCGACGAGCGAGAGCGCGATCATGAACCACGCCCATTTGTGGCTCGCGTCGGGCGCGATCGGCAGCGAGAAGCGCAGGAAGCCGTAGGCGCCGAGCTTGAGCATGATCGCCGCCAGCACGACCGAGCCGCCCGTCGGCGCCTCGACGTGGGCATCGGGCAGCCAGGTGTGGACCGGCCACATCGGCACCTTGACGGCGAAGGCGAAGAAAAAGGCGAAGAAGAGCAGCCCCTGGGCATGCAGAGAGAGCGGCAGCCGCTGCCACGTGAGGACGTCGAAGCTGCCGCCCGACTTGTAGTAGAGGTAGATCAGCGCGACCAGCATCAGGAGCGAGCCGGCCAGGGTGTAGAGGAAGAACTTGAAGGCCGCGTAGACGCGCCGCGGGCCGCCCCAGACACCGATGATGAGGTACATCGGAATCAGCGTCGCCTCGAAAAAGACGTAGAACAGCAGCCCGTCCATGGCACAGAACGCGCCGACGAGCAGGCCCGAGAGAATGAGGAACGCGGCCATGTACTGGTTGACGCGCTCGGTGATGACCTGCCATGCCGAGACGACGACGATGACGGTGATGAACGCCGTAAGCAGGACGAACCAGACCGAGATGCCGTCGACGCCGAGCAGGTAGGAGACGTTAAAGCGATCGATCCAGCGGTGCCGCTCGACGAACTGCAGCGCCGCCGTCGAGGTGTCGAAGCCGGTGACGAGCGGGATCGTGACGAGAAAGCTGACGACCGAGGCCACGAGCGCGCCCCAGCGAACGGCATCGACGCGGTCGTCGCGGCCGAGCGCCAGCAGCAGCACGCCGGAGACGATGGGCAACCAGATCGCGAGGCTCAGGAGAGGCATGTTCTTGTTGTTGTCAGGCCGGCTCAGCGGCCGAAGAAGGTACCGAAGAAGGGCCAGAGCTGCCAGGTCATGAGGCCGATGACGCCGACGATCATCACCAACGCATACCAGTACAGGTAGCCGCTCTGCAGGAGCCGCGTCGCCCGGGCGATGCCGCCGATGGTGCTCGTCGAGCCGTCGATGACGACGCCGTCGATGAAGCCGACGTCGCCGCCTTTCCACAGCGCCGTCCCCAGCATCCGCGCCGCGCGCGCGAGGACCCTCTCGTTAAACCAGTCGAAGTAGTACTTGTTGTCGAGCAGCTTGTAGATGAAGGCGAAGCGACGCTGCAGCGCTGCGGGAATGTCGGGCCGGCGCAGGTAGAAGTACCAGGAGAGGACGACGCCGCCGAGCGCGAGCCAGAAAACCGGCCCGGCGAGCGATTGCAATGCCATCTCGAGCCAGCCGTGATAGTCCCGGCTCAGTTCCTCCATCGCGGGGTGCTGGCCGTTGAACACAACGATCGCCCCGGTGAAGAAATCGCCGTAGAGCATCTTCTGGATTGTCATGGCGCCGATGACGACCGAGGGGATCGCCAGCAACACGAGCGGCACCGTCACGACCCATGGCGATTCTTGTGGATCGTGATGCTCGCCGCCGTGAACCTCGGGCTCGTCATGCGCCGCGTGGTCGTCATGCGCTTGCGGCGGGAAGGGCTTGCGGCGGAAGCGTTCCTCGCCGTGGAAGACGAGGAAATACATGCGGAACGAATAGAAGGCGGTGACGAAGACGCCGATCAGGACGGCGTAGTAGGCGAGCGAGGCGCCAGCGAGATGGCTCGCGTGCACCGCTTCGATGATCGAGTCCTTCGAGTAGAAGCCGGCGAAGAACGGCGTGCCGATGAGTGCCAGCGAGCCGACCAGCGCCGTGATCCACGTGATCGGCATGTACTTGCGCAGGCCGCCCATGTTGCGGATGTCCTGGTCGTGGTGCATGCCGATGATCACCGAGCCTGCGGCGAGGAAGAGCAGCGCCTTGAAGAAAGCGTGCGTCATCAGGTGGAAGACCGCGACCGAGTACGCCGAAGCGCCGAGCGCGACGGTCATGTAGCCGAGCTGCGAGAGCGTCGAGTAGGCGACGACGCGCTTGATGTCGTTCTGAATGACGCCGAGAAACCCCATGAAGAGGGCCGTGATCGCGCCGATGACGAGGACGACGGAAAGCGCGGTGTCCGAGAACTCGAAGAGTGGCGACATCCGCGCGACCATGAAGATGCCCGCGGTCACCATCGTCGCTGCGTGGATCAGCGCCGAAATCGGGGTCGGGCCTTCCATCGAATCGGGCAGCCAGACGTGGAGCGGGACCTGCGCGCTCTTGCCCATCGCGCCGATGAAGAGGCAGATGCAGATGACGGTGATGAGCCGCCAGTCCATGCCCGGGAAGCCCAGCTTGGCGAGCTCGCCGCCGCGCGCGAACGCTTCACCGTAGTTGAGCGTTCCGGCGTAGGCGACGATCAGGCCGATGCCGAGGATGAAGCCGAAGTCGCCGACGCGGTTGACGATGAAGGCCTTCAGGCTGGCGAAGATCGCCGTCGGCCGCGTGAACCAGAAGCCGATCAGCAGGTACGAGAGCAGGCCCACGGCTTCCCAGCCGAAGAAGAGCTGTAGGAAGTTGTTGCTCATGACGAGCATGAGCATCGAGAAGGTGAAGAGCGAGATGTAGCTGAAGAAGCGCTCGTAGCCCGGGTCGTCGGCCATGTAGCCGATCGTGTAGATGTGAACCATCAGGGAGACGAAGGTCACGACCGTCATCATCATTGCCGTGAGGCCGTCGACGAGAAAGCCGATCTCCATCTTCAGGCTGCCCGGCGCGCCGGGACTGCCGAGGACCATCCATTCGTAGATCGTCGCGTTAAAACGTGCGCCGTCGTACACGACGGCGTAGAGCACGTAAGCCGAGATGAAGAATGCGATGGCGACGCCGAGGATCGTTACCCGGTGTGCGCCGGCGCGGCCGACTTGCTTGCCAAAGAGGCCGGCGACGAGCGAGCCCACGAGCGGCGCCAGTGGCACGGCGAGGAGGAGGCCCGGGGAGAAGGTCGCTGCCATGGCCTCAGCCTTTGAGCGAATCGAGCTCGTCGACGGCGATCGTCGAGCGCGTGCGGAAGAGCACGACGAGGATCGCCAGGCCGATCGCCGACTCGGCGGCGGCGACGGTGAGGATGAAGAAGACGAAGACCTGGCCGCCCATGTCGCCGAGGTAGTATGAGAAGGCGATGAAGTTGAGGTTGACGGCGAGCAGCATCAGCTCGATCGCCATGAGCAGGACGATCAGGTTCTTGCGGTTGAGGAAGATGCCGATCACCGAGAGCGCGAACAGGATCGCGCCGAGGGTGAGGTAGTGCCCGAGGGTGACGGGCCCCAGCGTCATGGCGTGCTCCTCATCGCCGATCTCCCACCGGCGGCGCGGCCGCACTGGTAGCGTCGCGCGGCACGGCTTGCGGCTTCATCGACACGAGGCGCATGCGGTCGGCCTTCTTGGCCTTGACCTGCTCGGAGGGATGGACGTGCTTCGAGTCCTTGCGCGCGCGCAGGGTGAGCGAGATGGCCGCGATGATCGCGACGAGCAGGAGCACGGCGGCGATCTGCAGGGGATAGAGATAGTTCGTGTAGACCTCGACGCCGAGCAGCTTGGTGTTGCCGAGCTTGAGCGCCGCCGCGCTCAGCGGCCGCGCCTGCGAGACGTAGAAACCGGGTATGAGCACGGCCGCCATCTCGAGGGTGATGACGACGCCGACCACCAGCGCCACCGGGAAGTGCTTCCAGAAGCCGACGCGCAAGGTGGTGACGTCGATGTCGAGCATCATGACGACGAAGAGGAAGAGCACCATCACGGCGCCGACGTAGACGAGCACAAGGGCGATGGCGAGGAACTCGGCGCGCAGCAGGATCCAGACGCAGGCGGCGCTGAAGAAGGCGAGCACGAGGTAGAGCACCGCGTAGACCGGGCTTCGCGCCGTGATGACGCGAAACGCCGCGAACAGCAGCACGGCCGAGAAGACGTAGAAGAGCAAGGTGGCGGTGGTCATGACATTGGCTGCGAGCGCGCCTGCGCCGGGCCGCCTCTTGTCGAGGCGGTCGGCGGCTCAGCGGTACTTGGCGTCCGCCTCCTTCGCCGCAGCGATCTCGGGTTCGTAGCGGTCACCGACGGCCAGCAGCATGTCCTTCGTGAAATAGAGGTCGCCGCGCTTCTCGCCGTGGTATTCGAAGATGTGCGTCTCGACGATCGAATCGACCGGGCAACTCTCCTCGCAGAAGCCGCAGAAGATGCACTTGGTGAGGTCGATGTCGTAGCGCGTCGTGCGCCGCGAGCCGTCGTCGCGCACGTCGCTCTCGATCGTGATGGCGAGCGCCGGGCACACCGCTTCGCAGAGCTTGCAGGCGATGCAGCGCTCCTCGCCGTTCTCGTAGCGGCGCAAGGCGTGCAGGCCGCGAAAGCGCGGCGACAGCGGCGTCCTTTCTTCCGGGTACTGCACCGTCACCTTCTTCGAGAGGAAGTGGCGGCCGGTGAGCCTCATGCCCTTGAAGAGCTCTCCGAGCATGAAACTCGAAAGAAAATCCTTGATCGGTGTTGCCTGAGCCATGGCCCTACTTCCAGATGTTCCAGGGCGACTCGATCACGAGCCCGACGACGACGAGCCAGACGAGCGAGACCGGAATGAAGATCTTCCAGCCGAGGCGCATGATCTGGTCGTAGCGAAAGCGCGGGAACGTGGCGCGCGTCCAGAGGAACATCGTGGCGATGACGAAGGTCTTGGCGAAGAGCCAGAACCAGTTCCAGAACCATGACGAGGAGACGATCCAGGCCGGTGTCTCCAGGCCGACGAGCGAGAACGAGATCGGCGCCATCCAGCCGCCGAGAAACATCACCGAAGCAAGCGCCGAGACGAGGATGATGTTTGCGTATTCGGCGAGGAAGAACATCGCGAACGCCATGCCCGAGTACTCGACCATGTGCCCGGCGACGATTTCCGATTCGCCTTCGACGACGTCGAAGGGCGCACGGTTGGTTTCGGCGATGCCGGAGATGATGTAGACGACGAAGATGGGCAGGAGCGGCAGCCAGTTCCAGCTCAGGAACGTGGCGCCGTGCTCGGCGAAGAAGCCCCGGCCCTGGCCGAGCACGATGTCGGTCATGTTGAGGCTGGCCGAGACCATGAGCACGACGACGAGGGCGAAGCCCATCGCGATCTCGTAGCTCACCATCTGCGCCGAGGCGCGCAGCGCGCCGAGAAAGGCGTACTTCGAGTTCGAGGCCCAGCCGGCGATGATGACGCCGTAGACCTCCATCGACGTGATCGCCATCAGAAAGAGCAGGCCGGCGTTGATGTTCGAGAGCGCCTTCTCCGGCCCGAACGGAATGACGGCCCAGGCGGCAAGCGCCGGCATGATCGTCATCACTGGGCCGAGGAAGAAGAGGCCACGGTTGGCCGCCGTCGGAACGATGATCTCCTTGAAGATCAACTTGACGGCGTCGGCGATCGGCTGCAGCAGGCCGAGCGGGCCGACGCGGTTCGGCCCCGGGCGGATCTGGCTCCAGCCGATCGCCTTACGCTCCCACAACGTCAGGTAGGCGACGCAGCCGAGCAGAGGCAGGAGCAGCGCAATGATGCGCACCAGCGCCCAGACCGTCGGCCACGCTGCGCCGAACATGGAAGCGCCAAAGCTGGTGATCGAGTCGAGCGTCACCGTGCGACTTTCAGAAGACGCTCGCGGCGACGACGCCGTCGCTTTGCGCTTCGCTCTCGAGGGCGATCTCGAGGCCGCCGAACATCGGACCGAGCGCCGCCGTGAGCGGATGCGCCGCCGCAACGCGCAGCACGTTCGCGGCGAGCGACGCGTCGACACGCGCCGGCAGCACGACCGAAGCGCCGCCCTGGGTGAGGCGAACGAGCGTGCCGTCGACGATGCCGCGCTCGGCGGCGAGCTCGCTCGGCACGCCGACGACGGGAGGCCACGCATCGGCGGTCAGCTGCAACGAGCTCGCGCGCCGCACGATCGCGTCGGTCGCGTAGATCGGCACGTCGGCGATGCGCTCCAGCCCGGCGTCTGCCCTGGCGTCGACGGTGATGCTCGCATGCGGCGCCGCGCCGCGCGCTTCGAGCCGCGCCGGGATCGTCGCGACGTCGCCGAGCGCTTCGGCGCAAACGTCTTCCGAGGTCTCGAAGCCGAATCCCGAAAGGCCGAGCAGATTGCCGAGCACGCGCAGCACCTTCCACGCCGGCCGCGCTTCGCCCTTCGGCTTGACGACGCCGTGAAAGCTCTGCACGCGACCCTCGGCATTGACCAAGGTGCCCGAGGTTTCGGTGAACGGCGCGATCGGCAGCAGCACGTCGACCAGATCGTCACCGGGCGCCGGCTTGAACGAGGTGAGCGACACCACCATCTCGGCGGCGCGCAGCGCTTCGGCAGCAGCCGCGCCGTCGGCCGCGTCGAGCGCCGGCTCGGCGTTCAGGAGCACAAAGGCCTTGAGCGCAGATCCCTTGGCCAGCATGCGCGCAGCAGCCATGCCGCCTCCGTGCGGCAGGGCGCCGACGATCTGGGCGCCGACCGCGTTACCGCCCTCGCCCAGCCAGCCGAATGTGGCGCCGGTCTGTTCGGCGATCCAGCGCGCCAGCTGCCCGATCTTGCTCGCGTCTGGATGCTGCGCAGCGGCGTTGCCGAGCAGGACAGCTTTGCGCTCGCCGCTCAGCAGGGCCATCGCGATGGCCTTGGCTTCATCGCAGTCATGGCCCGGCGCCGGCGCTGCGACGCCCTTGCTGGCGGCGACTTGCGCCGCGATGTCGGCGAGTGCCTGCGCCCATGCGCTCGGCGCGATGGCGAGGCTCGGGCCCATCGGCATCAGCCAGTCGTCGCGCAGGGCATGCACGCTCATGACCTTGGCGCCCTTCTTCGCCGCCTGGCGGATGCGCTGGGCAAACAGCGGATGGTCCTTGCGCAGGAAAGAGCCGATCACGAGCACGCGCTGCAGATCCGAAAGCGATGCGATCGAGCGGCCGAGCCAACGCACTGGCCCGCCCGCCGAAGCCGGCGCGACCTCGCGCAATCGCGTGTCGACGTTCTCGCTGCCGAGTGCGCGCGCGAGCTTAGCGAGCAGATGCAGCTCCTCGACCGTGCTGATCGGCGAAGCGAGCACGCCGACGCTCGCCGCGCCGTGTTCCACCGAGATCTGCGTCAGGCCTCGCGACACGTAGTCGAGCGCCGCAGTCCAATCGACCGCCTTCCATTCGCCGCCCTGTTTGATCATCGGCGTCGTCAGCCGCTCGGGCGAATTGAAGGCCTCGTAGGAGAAGCGGTCGCGGTCGGCGAGCCAGCATTCGTTGACGTCTTCGTTCTCCAGTGGAACGACGCGCATCACCTGCGCGCCCTTCACCTGAACGATGAGATTGGCGCCGGTCGAGTCGTGCGGGCTCACGCTCTTCCTCCGCGACAGCTCCCAGGTGCGGGCGCTGTAGCGGAACGGCTTGCTCGTCAGCGCGCCGACCGGGCAGATGTCGATCATGTTGCCCGAGAGCTCGGAATCGATCGTCTTGCCAGCGATGGTGGTGATCTCGGAATGCTCGCCGCGATGGATCATGCCCAGCTCCATCACGCCGGCCACTTCCTGGCCGAAGCGGACGCAGCGCGTGCAATGGATGCAGCGGTTCATCTCCTTCATCGAGATCAGCGGGCCGACGTCTTTCGGGAAGACGACGCGCTTGTCCTCGTCGTAGCGCGACGTCGAGGCGCCGTAGCCGACCGCGAGATCCTGGAGCTGGCACTCGCCGCCCTGGTCGCAGATCGGGCAGTCGAGCGGATGGTTGATGAGGAGGAACTCCATCACGCCCTGTTGGGCATTGAGCGCCTTGTCGCTCTTGGTGTGAACGATCATGCCCTGCGTCACCGGCGTCGCGCACGCCGGCATCGGCTTGGGCGCCTTCTCGATGTCGACGAGGCACATGCGGCAGTTGGCCGCGATCGTCAGCTTCTTGTGATAGCAGAAGTGCGGGATGTAGGTGCCCGCGAGGTCGGCCGCATGCATGACCATGCTGCCCTCGGGCACCGAAACCTTCTGGCCGTCGAGATCGATCTCGATCATGGTGCCGCCACCGCACGCGGTTCGCCAACCGCAGAGACCGTCGGATGCGCAACGCCGGCGAGCGAAGAGCTCTGTTCCGGATGGATGCTTGCCGACGGACCGAGCTGGCCCGAATGGACCGGCTTCGCGCTTTTCTCGATCAGGGCCATGAACTCCGGCTTGAAGTGCTTGATCATCGCCCGCACCGGCATCGCCGCCGCGTCGCCCAGCGCGCAGATGGTACGGCCCTGGATGTTGTCGGAGACGGAGTTGAGCAGCTCGATGTCCCGCTCGCGCCCCTGTCCGTTGGCGATGCGCTCGACCATGCGATAGAGCCAGCCCGTGCCTTCGCGGCACGGCGTGCACTGGCCGCAGCTCTCGTGCATGTAGAAGTACGACAACCGCAACAGCGAATGAACCATCGAGCGCGAATCGTCCATGACGATGACG
The DNA here is from genome assembly GCA_003152055.1 of Burkholderiales bacterium. Taxonomy (GTDB): domain Bacteria; phylum Pseudomonadota; class Gammaproteobacteria; order Burkholderiales; family Burkholderiaceae_C; genus Schlegelella_A. The sequence goes on along the minus strand of PLZH01000262.1, from coordinate 2,676 downwards.
GCGCCCGAGCCGAGCATGGAGCCGGCTTTGGCGATGGAGTCGTAGTCCATCGTCAGCTCGTTCATGATCGCAGCCGGCAGCACCGGTGCCGACGAGCCACCGGGAATCACGGCCTTCAGCGTGCGGCCAACGGGTACGCCGCCCGCCAGCTCGAGCAGCTTCGTGAACGGCGTGCCCAACGGCACCTCGTAGTTTCCGGGCTGTTGCACATCGCCGACGACCGAGAAGATCTTCGTGCCGCCGTTGTTCGGCTTGCCGATCTCGAGATAGGCCGAGCCGCCGTTCATGATGATCCACGGCACCGCGGCGAAGGTCTCCGTGTTGTTGACCGTTGTCGGTTTGCCGTAGAGGCCGTAGCTCGCCGGGAACGGAGGCTTGAAACGCGGCTGGCCCTTCTTGCCTTCGAGCGACTCGAGCAGCGCCGTTTCTTCGCCGCAGATGTAGGCACCGAAGCCGTGACAGACTTGCAGCTGGAAGTTCCAGTTCGAGCCGAGGATCTTCTCGCCGATGTAGCCGGCGGCACGCGCCTCCTCGAGCGCTTCCTCGAAGCGCTCGTAGACCTCGAAGATCTCGCCATGAATGTAGTTGTAGGCCGTGCCGACGCCCATCGCGTACGCCGCGATCGCCATGCCTTCGATGACGATGTGCGGGTTGAACATGAGCAGGTCGCGGTCCTTGCAGGTGCCCGGCTCGCCTTCGTCGGAGTTGCAGACGAGGTATTTCGGGCCCGGGAACTGGCGCGGCATGAAGCTCCACTTGAGTCCGGTCGGAAAGCCTGCGCCGCCGCGGCCGCGCAGGCCGGAAGACTTGACCTCGGCGATGACCTGCTCGGGTGTCATAGCGGCACCCTCGCCTTGCTTGCCGCCGATGCCCAGGATCCTGCGCAGCGCCTGGTAGCCGCCGCGCGCCTCGTAGTCCTTCAGGCGCCAGTTCTTACCGTCGAGACCGGCGTAGATCTGGGCGCCTATGTGGCGGCCATGAAAGCACGTCTCGGTGCCGGTCGCCTGAAAACGGGAGAGATCGAGCGTGGCCATCATGTCGCGTCCGCCTGCTCTTGCGCACGCAAGGTCGAGACCAGCTCGTCGAGACGCGCATCGCTCATGAAGCTCACCATCTGCCGGTCGTTGACGAGCATCACCGGCGCGTCGGCGCAGGCGCCGAGGCATTCGGCCTTCTGGACCGTGAAGGCGCCGTCGGCGGTCGTTCCGCCCTCTTCCACGCCGAGCGTGGAACAAAGGTGCTCGAGCGCGTGCTGGCCGCCGCGCAGTTGGCACGGCAGATTGGTGCAGACGTTGAACTTGAAGCGCCCGACCGGCACCTGGTTGAACATGTTGTAGAAAGTCGTGATCTCGTGCACCGCAATCAGCGGCATGCCGAGCACCTCGGCGACGATCGCTTCGCTCTCCGGCGAAATGAAACCGTGCTCCCCCTGCAGGATGGCGAGACAGGCGATCACGGCCGACGCCTTCTGTTCCAGCGGGTACTTGGCGATCTCGCGTTCGAAGCCCTTCGCGGCGGCTTGCGACAGCATGGCCTTGGCCGGCACGGCGACGTTCATGTGTGCACCCCTTGCGCCTCGCGCCGTCCCGCCGAGCGGGTTGAGCCCTCCTCCGGGCGGCCGAGCGGAGCGCTCATCGATCGATCTCCCCGAATACGATGTCCATCGTGCCGATGATGGCGACGGCATCGGCGATCATGTGGCCGCGCGCCATCTCGTCGAGCGACGCGAGGTGCGCAAAGCCGGGCGGGCGGATCTTCAACCGATACGGCTTGTTGGCGCCGTCGCTCACGATGTAGATGCCGAACTCGCCCTTCGGATGCTCGACCGCGGCATACGCTTCGCCCTCGGGCACGCGAAAGCCCTCGGTGAAAAGCTTGAAATGGTGGATCAGGTCCTCCATTCCGGTCTTCATGGCGACGCGCGACGGCGGCGCGACCTTGTGGTTCGCCGTGATCACCGGCCCGGGATGGGCCTTCAGCCAGTCGACGCACTGGCGGATGATGCGATTGGCCTGCCGCATCTCTTCGACGCGGACCAGATAGCGGTCGTAGGTATCGCCATTGACGCCGAGCGGCACGTCGAAATCGACCTTGTCGTAGACGTCGTAGGGCTGGTACTTGCGCAGGTCCCACAACACGCCCGAGCCGCGCAGCATCGGGCCGGTGAAGCCGAGGTTCTTCGCCCGCTCCGGCGAGACGACGCCGATGCCGACGGTGCGCTGCTTCCAGATGCGGTTGTCGGTGAGCAGCGTCTCGTACTCATCGACCTTCTGCGGAAAGCGCTTGACGAAATCGTCGATGAAATCGAGCAGCGAGCCTCGGCGGTTCTCGTTCAGCTCGCCGGTCGCCCTGGCACCGCGGATCTTCGACGGCCGGTACTGCGGCATCGTGTCGGGAAGGTCGCGGTAGACGCCGCCCGGGCGGAAGTAGGCCGCATGCATGCGCGCGCCGGACGCCGCCTCGTACATGTCGAACAGATCCTCGCGCTCACGAAAGCAATAGATGAAGATGTTCATCGCGCCACAGTCGAGGCCGTGCGAGCCGAGAAACATCAGGTGGTTCATGAGGCGCGTGATCTCCGCGAACATGACGCGGATGTACTGGGCGCGGAGGGGGACGTCGACCCCGAGGAGCTTCTCGATCGCCAGACAGTAGGCGTGCTCGTTGCACATCATC
>PLZH01000120.1 GCA_003152055.1 Burkholderiales bacterium | reverse complement strand
CGGCCGTCGACGTCGAGCAGCGCGACCCTGTAGCCCGAAGGTGGCGTTCGCGTGGGTTCGCTCGGCCTGGACGACCGGACGTTGACGCCGATGAGCGTCGGCAAAAGCCTGGTTTCCGCCTTGGCCATGCATGGGCAACGTGGACGAGAAATGCAACTTGCAGGTGTGAACGCTGCATGGCGTGCCGTAGGCTGGCCGGCACGCGACGAACGGGATGGAACGGCATGGCATCTCGTGGTTGTGGCCATCGCAGGTTCGATGGCCTTTCGATGTAAGGTTTCGCTAATCTCCTCGACGCACGTTTTGCTATGGGAGAAAAGCAGATGCCCACCTATCGAAAAACCGCCGAGGCCGTTGCGCGCCTCACGCCGGAACAGTATCGCGTGACCCAGAAGAACGGCACCGAGGCGCCGGGAAGCGGCGAGCTTCTCGACAACCACGAGCCCGGTATCTACGTCGACATCGTGTCGGGCGATCCGCTGTTCGCCTCGTCCGACAAGTTCGAGTCGGGCTGCGGCTGGCCGAGCTTCACGAAGCCGATCGCGCCCGCCCACGTCAACGAGCTGAAGGACGCCTCGCACGGAATGATCCGTACCAAAGTGCGCTCGGCCGCCGACGACAGCCACCTGGGCCACGTCTTCGACGACGGGCCGGCGGATCGGGGCGGCCTGCGCTATTGCATCAACTCGGCCTCGCCGCGCTTCATCCATCGCGACGACATGCCAGCCGAAGGCTACGGTGCTTACCTCGACCAGGTGGAGGACGTGAAATGACACAGGAACGTGCCGTGCTCGCCGGTGGCTGCTTCTGGGGCATGCAAGACCTCATTCGCAAGCTCGACGGCGTCGTTTCCACCANNGAGTTCTTCTTCCAGGTGCACGACCCGACCACGCGCAATCGCCAGGGCAACGACATGGGAACGAGCTACCGATCGGCCATCTTCACCACGAGCGACGAGCAGAAGCGCGTAGCCGAAGACACGATCGCCGACGTGAACGCGTCGGGCCTGTGGCCCGGACGGGTGGTGACCGAGGTCGCTCCGGCGGGCCCGTTCTGGGAAGCGGAGCCGGAGCATCAGGATTATCTGGAACGCATCCCGGGCGGGTACACGTGTCATTTTGTGCGGCCGGGGTGGAGGTTGCCGGTGCGGGAGAGGGCGAGTTGAATCGCCCGGCGGCGCCTTTCAGTCGTGGCATCCGCAGGCTTTCCTGAAGCGCTTCAGCTCCTGCTTGTCCGGCTGCAGGTGCAGCATGGGCACCTGCAGAAGCGGCGGGATGTCGGTGAACCCCAGGGCCTTCGCCGCAGCAACGGTCTCGGCGTAGTCGCGATCCCAGATCGCGGCCGCGGCGTTCGACCGTGGCACTCGCCGGTGTCAACGCCTAGAGCTCGGCATCCGACAGGGCGCCGTCGAACTCGTTGAACTTCGGGGCGAAGTCGTCCTCGAGCTTCTTCAGCGCCTTCGACTTGTCGAAGCTCTTCTTGTCGGGCATGTCCTCGATGTCCTCGCGGTGGCGCCGGTATTCCTCGGCCACCTTCTGCCAGGCGATCCACAGCTGGCGGAACTCGTCGGCTTCCTTCGAGCTGCCTTGGCCTACTGCTTCACGTCGGACGCGAGTTCCTTGATCGCCTTGCGGAACGCCTTGGCGGTTTCCTTGGCGCGGCGGACGGCCGGCGCGACCTCGCCGGCGTAGAACGTCGCCATGTCGTCGATCTCGGTCTTCGCCATCTTGTCGTAGATGTCGAACTTCGGGTTGTGCCCCTTGAGCTTGAGCTGCTCCTTCAGCGACGACTTCTTGCCGTTCAGCTGGAGGGTTTTGGCATCCTTCATCAGCCCCAGGATGGCCTTCATGCAGGACTCGAAGGAGTCGTGCTTTCGGACCTTGCTCTGCCGGAGCCCGGTCAGGCTCGCGGCGTCGGCCTGAAGGAGCTTCTTGAGCTTGACGAATCGATCGAAGTATTCTTTGGACGTCGGCGTGGCGCGGGAGCTTGCCATCGCGGCGTGCGCCGTTCAAGCGCCGCTGCGGCGGCCGAGCCGCGACCCGACAATGAACCGATGAGCGAGCGTTCCACTCCCGCGGCCCTGTCGATCACCGCATTCGCCACGCTCCTCCTCATCGCCCTCCTGATGGGCGCCAACCACGTTGCCGCGCGGGTCGCCTTCGACCACGGCGTCGACGTCTCCACCGCGGTCGCGGTGCGCAGCGCGGCCACGGCGCTCGCGGTCGGCCTGCTCGTCGCCGTCCAGCGCGTGCCGGTCGCGCTGACGGCCCGCCAGCGGCGCTTCCTGCCGGCGATCGGCCTGATCGTCGGCGTGCAGAGCGTGTGCCTCTATTCCGCGGTCGCCCGCTTGCCGGTCGCGCTCGCCCTGCTCGCCTTCAACACCTATCCGCTCTGGACGGCGCTCTGGGCGCGCGTGCTCTATGCGCACCGGCCCGAGCGGCGGGTCGTCCTCGCGATGCCGGTGATGCTGTTCGGCCTGGCGCTCGCGCTCGACGTGCTGGGCGCCGCGTCGGGCGTCGGCGCGGCGATGCAATGGCAGCGCATCGGCGCCGGCGTCGCCTTCGCGCTGGCCGCGGCCGCGACGTTCGGCCTGGCGCTGGTGCTGACGCAGCACGAAGCCGGCACCCTCGACGGGCGGCTCCGCACCACGAGCACGATGGCGATCGTCGCGGTACTGGCGCTCGGCGGCGTCGCGCTGCAGGGCGGGTTCCACCTGCCGAACGCGACGGCCGGCTGGTGGGGGCTGGCGCTCCTGACGCTGCTCTACGGCACTGGCATCACGATCCTCTTCACCGTGCTGCCGCGCCTCGGTGTGGTCGGCAACTCGGCGATCATGAACGTCGAGCCTGTGTTCGCGCTGTTGCTGGCGTGGCTGATCCTTGGCCAGGCGATCGCGCCTTCGCAGGTGACCGGCGCGCTGCTGGTCGTGGCGACGGTGGTGTGGCTCGGCTTGCGCCCGAGGCATGAGTAGGACCTAGCGACGACTGCCGTCGGCGCGGTGACCGGCCGAAGGGACGCGGGCCGTGAGCGCACAAGCATCTAGCCTGAGCTTCTCACCACGAGAGGCTGGTGCGTAGCACTCGGCCGTCCCGCGGATCGATCTCGCAGTCGAACCCGAAAAACGTGGACGGCGAGTGCGGCGCTGGCACTGCACGTCCGCTGCCGTGCAATTCGGCCCTGCTCGTGCTTTGTTGCCGGAAACTGCGCGTGGCGATGTCGAAGCTGATCTGCGATACGCGCGGCCAGCGCTGCTTGAGTGCTGAAACGGCGCTGGATTCGCAGGCCGCGGGCGACAGCTCGCTCAGGTCGGGCTCGGCCGGTGCGCGTGCCGGCGCAGCCTCCGAGGCAATAGGGGTCGAATCGCGCATCACCAGACCCACCGCTTCGAAAGTGCGCAGGTCCACGTTGCAGTTGTAGCTGATGCTGCGTACACCGCTAGCTCCCCGCCAGCGCGCAACGCCGCGCAGAACGATCTGGCTGTCGCTCGAAAGGTTTGGCTGCACGGTCGGGGCGGCGTTGAACGTCACCTCGACCGGGTGCAAGGTGTTCCCGGCCAGTGCCTGCCGCGCTGCCCGCTCGCAGGCTTCTGCCGCTGCTGCACCGGCGGCGTCCGGTTTGCCGGTAGGGACCTGCGCGTACGCCGACAGCGACAGCGTGCTCAGGCAGATAAATGCGACCGAGAAGGCAGGGCGAAGAGACAGGGGTATGCGACGCATGCCGACAGTGTGAACCGAACGGCCGCGCTGGTGTACCACCAACTCGCTGGGGGCGTCTGTCCTGGCGTCGAGATCCAGGAGGCCGTCGAGATCGCGCGGCAGACCGAGGTCTGGACTTTAGCGCTCTCGGGCCGCCCGATGCTTCTCAGCCGGCGGTGATCGGCCAACGCTGTTGTTCGCGATCGACCGCTAGAGAGCAAGCCTATTCCATCCAGCGATACCCCTGACACGCGCCGCGACCAGGCGGGTTTCCGGCGCCACCTTCGGCGACACGAGCACGGCATCTAGCACCTGTTCGTGCTGGCGGGCAGCACGACGCATGCGTCACCGTGCTGTTGTTCGTCGGGGTAGGCGCTACAGAGCGCGCTGCACGCGTAACACAGCGGCATCCCCCGACACCGGCTCGCTCTTGAAATGGAGCTTGCGCGCCACCGCGAGCATGGGAGTGTTTTGGGCGAGCACCCAGCCTTCCATCGTTTCGTAGCCATCGCGCCGCGCCCGGCGCACCAGGCTGGCCAGCAACCTGGTGGCGAGTCCACCGCCGCGCCAGTCTTCGGCCACGGTGATCGAGAACTCACAAGTCTTCTCATTACCGTCGCCTGCGCGCACGTATTGCCCGGCACCCACGATGTCCGTGCCTTCGGCCGCCGGTACCGTGGCCACGAACGCGAACTCGCGCCCGGGCCGCGGGTGCACTCCGCGTTCGAGAGCGCGGCCATCGAGTTGCTTCTTGTACCGCATGAAGCGGTAGTAGCGCGACTCGGCTGACAAACGCTCGAAGGCCTGAACGATCTTCGTCGCATCAGCCTCAACAATCGCGCGCAACGTCACCTCGCGGCCATCGCGCAGACTGATGAGGTGCGAACGATAACGTGACGCCATTGTCGCCACACGCATGCTAGGCGGAGGCGACCGGCAGCGACGCAGCCTGTGCCGTCACGGCAGCACTACCGTCGCGCAGCTCTCGCCGCAGGATCTTGCCGATTTTGGCTTTGGGCAACGGCTCGCTGCGGAACTCGACGATGCGCGGCATCTTGTAGGTGGTCAGATGCTGCTTGCAGTGCGCGAGCAACTCGCCTTCGGTCAGTGTCGGGTCCTCCTCGCCGTCGTTCAGGTGGGGGGACACCCAGGCGGCAACCTGGAGCACGTTGGCCACCATGTTGCCGTGGGTGAGCATCGTTGTAGGCCGGCGGGTCGGTAAAGCGCGCACAGCTGGAGGCAAGCACATCCTTCAGCGACGCGAATTCGTGGATGTGGTCTAGTACGACATCCTGTAAATAGCTTTCATTAATGCGTGGCTTGAGGTAAGCTTCGGCGCATGAGTCGAGGACGACAAGCGCAGGCGATCAAACTGCCGCGAAAAGATCGCAAGTCGCTTGAATTGTTGACGCGCCGAGGCACCGCTGAGCACCGCC
>PLZH01000047.1:9371-61985 GCA_003152055.1 Burkholderiales bacterium | reverse complement strand
TTGCCGAGGTGGCGTTCCTCGACCGCTTCGAGCGTGCCACGAAGGCGGGCTTCGCCGGGCGCACCGTTGCTATGGTTACGCGGCTGGTGGTTACGCGGCTCGGCTGGAGGTGCTTACCCGGCCCGTCGCCGGCTTGGCCGCCGGCATGGCTCACGACTGCTGCTGCACCTGCGCTGTCGGGCGCTGCACCGGCGGGGCCGCCAAGGCCGTCCCAAGGCCCAAACGCGGCCGGTAGCGCCCGCCAAAGGCCAGCCCAAGGCCCCACAGCCTCGCCGGCGCTGGCACCGGCGCGGCACCGCCGCCTTGCCAAGCCGCCCGTCGCCCGGGCGCTGCACCAGCGCTGCACGTCAGTAAACTGCGGCGCATTTGCAACGAGGGGCGCATCTTGGTTCTGCNNGGGTGCAAAACGGCCTTCACAAGCCCAAAACCCCGCACTGGCGCGGCCTGTAGGTTGAACTTCCTGTTCAACGTGTAGACCGCCTTCGGCGCCTATCGTCCATGCCGTCCTTGCCCGCCCGATCAACTCGCTGGATCGACGCCGATGCGTGGCGCAGAGAGGCGCTGCCCTTCCTCCTGACGACCCTGGCGTACGTTGCCGCCGGCCTCGCGGCATTGCTGCTCGCGATTCCGCCCGGTTACGCATCGCCCCTCTATCCGGCAGCGGGTATCGCACTGGCCAGCGTTCTCGTCTACGGCTGGCGGATGCTCGGCGCCGTGGCACTTGGCTCTTTCTGCGTCAACGCCATCCTCGTCGCGACGCATGGCCAAGGCAATGCCGTGGCTTTCGTCTCGCCGGTGATCATCGGCCTCGGGGCCGCGCTGCAGGCAGGCGTCGGCGCGGCGCTGGTGCGACGCTTCGTCCGCCAGCCGCTGGTGCTCACGCTGCCGGGCGACGTCGCGCGCTTCGTGGCCTCGTGCCTGGCGAGCAGCGTCATCGCGGCCAGCGTCGCCACCGCGGTGTTGAGGGCCTCCGGCGCCTTGGCGCCAGGCAGCGTCGCCTTCACGTGGGCGACGTGCTGGATCGGCGACTTGGCCGGTCTGTTGATCGCCACGCCGATTGCCCTCACGCTCATCGGCCGCCCTGCCTCGGAGTGGGCGCCGCGGCGCGTGCCGGTCGGCGTCACGCTGGCGCTGGTCACGGCCTTTCTGGCCCTCGGCATCGTCCAGCTCGGGCGCTGGAACGACGAGCGCGTGCGCGACACCTTCGAGCACGACGCGTCGAGCGCATCGCTGGTCCTCGCGACGCAACTGCAAGAACCGCTGCGGGCGCTGGAGGCGCTGCACGGCGTTTTCAGCGTGTCGCAGCAACTGAGCCGCAGCGAATTCCGCATGGCGACCGAGAACTGGCTCAGCAGCGGCACCATACGTTCCATGGGCTGGAGCGAGCGGGTGCGCCACGACGACATTGCGGCCTTCGAGGCACGCGCCCGCGCCGACGGTGCTCCCGGCTATCGCGTTTTCGACCGTCCTCAGGCTGCGGCAGAGCCCAGCTCGAGCGCCAGCGACCAGCTCGGTTTCGGATCGCGCACGGGGAGCGGCGACGTCATCGCCATTCGCCATATCGAGCCGCTTCAAAGCAATGCCGCCGCGCTCGGCCTGAATGCGATGTCGGTTCCGGCGGCGCGCACTGCCGTCATCGGCGCAATCGATTCGGGTCGGCCGGCCGTCACGACAACGTTTCGGCTGACGCCGGAGAGTCAGGGCGATCAGCGAACCGGCGTCATCATCTACCAGGCGATCTACGACGGCGAAGTCTCGTCGCCCGCGCAACGCCGCGCCGCCTTTCGTGGCCTCGTATTCGTCACCCTGACGATGGACCAGCACCTCGTAAACATCGCTGGCAAGGTGCCCGGATACCTCGAGCTGTGCATCATCGACGCCGATCCCGGGAGCGCCCCGCACCGCCTCGCCGGCAGCGCCGGCTGCGACGCTGCGCCGCCGGCCTTGCTTCACCAGCGTCCGCTCGTCTTCGCGGGCCGTCAATGGGATCTGCGCGTGTCGGCCCATCCCGAAGATGTTCCGGACGCGATCGATCGCAGTGCCTGGGTCTTCTCCGCCGCCGGCCTGCTTTCGGCGGCGATGCTCGGCGCCTCGTTGCTCATCACGACCGGCAGGACACGACGCATCGAAAGCGCGGTCCGCGAACGGACGGCCGCGCTGCGCGCCGAAGTCGGCGAGCGCCACGTCGCCGAGGCGGCGCTGCGGGCGAGCGAGCAGCGCTTTCGCAACATCCTCGACCACGTGCCCATCGGCGTCGTCTACACCGGCCTCGACGGCCGGATGATCCAGGCCAATCCACGCTTCTGCGAGCTGACCGGCTACACCGAAGCCGAGCTGGTGGCCCTGTCGCCGACCGAGCTGACCCATGCGGAGGATCTGGCCCACGACGAGGAGCTGACCGCGCAGCTCGTTCGCAACGAAATTCCGCTGTACCGCCGGCACAAGCGCTACGTCACCAAAGCCGGCGAGCTCGTGTGGGTGCGCGCGACGGTCTCGCTGCTGCGCGACCCGGACAACGAGCCCTGGCGCATCGTCGGCGTCGTCGAGGACATCACCGAGCACCTTCGCCTCGAGGAAGCGGAGCGCGCCCGCGAGGCGGCCGAGGCATCGAACGCGGCGAAGAGCGAGTTCCTTTCGCGGATGAGCCACGAGCTGCGCACGCCGCTGAACGCCATGCTCGGCTTCGCCCAACTGCTCGAGATCGACCAGCGCCATCCGCTGGCGCCGGCGCAACGGCCGTGGGTCAGCCAGATCCAGCAGGCCGGCTGGCACTTGCTCGAGATGATCAACGACGTGCTCGATCTCTCGCGCATCGAATCGGGCAACCTGCGCCTGCAGATCGCGACCCTCGAGCTGCCCGAGCTCGTCGCCGCCGCGGTGGCGCTCGTGGCCAGCGACGCGAGCCGGCGCGGCATCCGCATCAGCGAGAACCTGGCGCCGGGCACGGCGGGGATTCTGGGCGACGCCACGCGCGTCAAGCAGATCCTCATCAACCTGCTCAGCAACGCCGTCAAATACAACAACGAAGGTGGCCGCGTCCACATCGCCAGCCGCCTGACGGCGCCGGACCGCGTCGAAGTCTCCATCACCGACACCGGCATGGGCATGACGCCCGAGCAGATGGACGGGTTGTTCAAGCCGTTCAACCGCCTCGGCCGCGAGCGCTCGGCGCTGCAGGGCACCGGCATCGGCCTGGTCATCAGCCGCCGCCTCGCCGAGCTGATGGGCGGATCGATCGGGGTCAAGAGCTTTCCCGGCGAAGGCTCGTCATTCACGCTCAAGCTGCCCAAGTCGATCGACCCCGACACGGTTCGATCCCCGTTCGATGCGCTCGAGACAGGGCCGGCCGAGTACCACCGGCGGATCGTCCACTACGTCGAAGACAACGAGACCAACGTCGAAGTCATGCGCGGCATCCTGGCGCAGCGCCCGCAGGTGCAGATGGAGGTGTCGGTCACCGGGCTCGACGGCCTGGCGGCGGTGCGGGCACACCGGCCGAATCTCATCCTCCTCGACATGCACCTGCCGGACATCAGCGGCCTGGAGCTTCTGCGCCACTTCAAGGCCGACCCGGAGACGGCGTCGATTCCCGTGCTCATCGTCTCGGCCGACGCCCTGGCGCCCCAGATCGACGCCGCGCTTGCCGCCGGGGCGACGCGCTACCTGACCAAGCCCGTCGACGTGGCCGAGCTGCTCAGCGCGCTCGATGACCTTCTCGACCGTATGGATACCGCCTTCAGCTAGGGCCCCTGCCCTTGACGCTGCGGGCACCCGCCTTGCCGGCCGTAATAGGCAGGTCCGATCGGCGTGATTGCGCGACCCTTAGCACTCGACGCCGTCGAGTGCTAATATTTGCGGAACTGAAAGAGGGATCAGGAAGTCACATAAAACTATGAACAACTCTGCCGCTACCGCTCTGGCCGTCCGTGATCCGTGGGCGCTCGTCCCGTCGCTGGGCAACCTCGACGCCTACATCAGCGCCATCAATCGCATTCCTCTTCTGACCCAGGAAGAGGAGTCGAGGTTCGCCCGCGAGTTGCGCGCCACCGGCGAGCTCGAAGCCGCCGGGAAACTGGTGCTTTCGCACCTGCGCCTGGTCGTGTCGATCTCGCGCAAATACCTCGGCTATGGCCTGCCGCACGGCGACCTGATCCAGGAAGGCAACATCGGCCTGATGAAGGCCGTCAAGCGGTTCGACCCGGATCAGGGCGTGCGCCTCGTCAGCTACGCGATCCACTGGATCAGGGCCGAGATCCACGAGTACATCCTGAAGAACTGGCGCATGGTCAAGGTCGCCACGACCAAGGCCCAGCGCAAGCTGTTCTTCAATCTGCGCTCGATGAAGCAGAGCATGAAGGACGATGCGGACGCCCAGAACACGCACCGCTCGACCCTGACGCAGGGCGAAGTCGACACGCTCGCCAAGACGCTCAACGTCAAGCGCGAGGAAGTGCTCGAGATGGAAACGCGCCTTTCAGGTGGCGATGTCGCGCTCGAGCCGCAGAACGACGATGGCGAGGAAAGCTATGCGCCGATCGCCTACCTCGCCGATGACGCGAGCGAGCCGACGCAGGTGCTCGAGGCGAAGAAGCGCGACTGGCTGGCCGGCGACGGCATCGCCTTGGCGCTCGACTCGCTCGATCCGCGCAGCCGGCGCATCGTCGAGGAGCGCTGGCTCAAGGTCAACGACGACAGCTCGGGCGGCAAGACGCTGCACGACCTGGCCGGCGAGTATGGCGTCAGCGCCGAGCGCATCCGCCAGATCGAGGTCGCGGCGATGAAGAAGATGAAAAAGGCGCTCGCCCACGTATAGCTCGACGCTACGCGGACTCGACGCCTCACGGGAAACCAACGCTTGGCTGAACTGAAACGGCCCCTCGGGGCCATTTCAGTCTTGCGGGTCAGGCCGACGCGGCGAGCTGCTGCAGATCGGCAGCGAAGGCCTTCGAATCGCCGCCGTAGGCAACGTAGAGCCTCACTCGCCCGCTCGTATCGAAGACGAAGGACGCGGCACTGTGATCCATCGAGTAGCTGCCGGGGGTCTTGCCCGGCACCTTGGCGTAGAAGACCTTGAATTCCTTGGCGACTGCCGCTGTCTGCTCGAGCGAGCCGCGCAGGCCGACGAACTCCGGACCGAAATTGGCGAGGTAGGCCTTCAGGATTTCGGGCGTGTCGCGCTCCGGATCGACGGTCACGAAGACGACCTGGATCCGATCGCCCGCGGCACCGAGCGACTTCTTGATCCCGGCCAGCTCGGCCAGCGTCGCCGGGCAGAAGTCCGGGCACTGTGTGTAGCCGAAGAAGACGACGACCACTTTGCCTTTCCAGTCGGCGAGCGTTCGCATTCTGCCGTCGACGTCGGGCAACTCGAAGTGCCGGGCGAACTCGGCGCCGGTGATGTCGGTCGAATGGAACGTCGGTGCACCGGACCTACCCATGAGCCGATCGCATGCCGCCAGCGGCCATGCCGCGGCAAAGATCGCGAAAAGGCGCCGGCGCGAGCCGTTCACGACAGCATCGGCCACAGATAGTGGTCGACGAGCAGCGCCGCGAACAGCAGCGACAGGTGAACGATCGAGAAGCGAAAGGTCCTTCTCGCCAGTTGATCCGAGTAGCTGCGCCAGAGCCGCCAGGCGTAGCCGCAGAACATCACGCCGAGCACGATCGCGGCTGCCAGGTAGATCGGCCCGCTCATCCCGGCGACGAAGGGCAGCAGCGTCGCCGCGAAAAGGACGATCGTGTAGAGCAAGACGTGCAGGCGCGTGAACTCGGCGCCGTGCGTCACCGGCAGCATCGGCAGGCCGGCACGGCGGTAGTCCTCGGCGCGATACAGGGCCAGCGCCCAGAAGTGCGGCGGTGTCCACAGGAAGATGATGAGGCAAAGGATCAGCGCTTCGGGGCCGACGTCGCCGCGGATCGCAGCCCAGCCGAGCACCGGCGGCATCGCCCCCGAGGCGCCGCCGATGACGATGTTCTGCGGCGTCATCGGCTTCAGCAGCACGGTGTAGACCACGGCGTAGCCGACGAAGGTGGCAAACGTCAGCCACATCGTCAGCGGGTTGACGGCGAACCAGAGGATCGCGCTGCCGGCCGCGCAAAGCACGCTCGAGAAGGCGAGCGCCTGGCCGCGCGTCAGCTCTCCCGTTGCCGTCGGCCGCCAGGAGGTGCGGGCCATGCGCGAATCGATGCGCTGCTCGACGAGACAGTTGAACGCGGCGGCGGCGGCGGCAACGAGCCAGATGCCGGCGACGGCCGCGAGCGCGACGCGCCAGTCGGGCAGATCGGGCGTCGCGAGCAGCATGCCGATCGCCGCGCAGAAGACGATCAGCTGCACCACGCGCGGCTTCGTCAGCGCGTAGAACTGGCGCATCTTCGATGACAGCGAGACGCGTCGCGGCGCGGCGGACGCGAGGATATCGGACACGGTGGGCAGGGCGGACAAGAGGCCGATTCTACGAAGCCAGTCGCCGCCGGGCCGCCGGCCACGCCGATTTCACGCGTTGCCGAAAAGGCCACGAGCGCACGAGAAGAATCGTCAGGACGACGACGAGTACCGCGCTGCCGGCCGAATGCGCGACGGCGGCGACGAGCGGCCAGCCGAGCAGCACATTGGCGAGGCCGCTGGCCAATTGCCAGAGCGCGACGCCGGCGAGCGCCTGTGCCCACGGTCGTGCCCCGGGGCCGCCTTTGGCTGCCAGCCGCCACGCCAGCAGCACGATTGCGGGCAGCACGACGAAGGCGCCGATTCGATGCGCCATATGGATCGCCGTGAGTGCCGCAAACGGCAGGAAGCCGCCGTTGCCGCTGACGCCGAGAGGCCGGCGCAGCACGAAGGCCTCCGCGAAATTCATGTCGGGCCACCACGCGCCCTGGCAAGTCGGAAAGTCGCGACAGGCCAGCACCGCGTAGTTCGTGCTGACCCAGCCGCCAAGGGCGATCTGCACGAGCACGAGCCCGGCGACGACGGCCAGCCCCGAGCTCAGCGCCGGCGGCAGCGAGAGCAGCCTCGGATCGTAGGCTTCGGCCTGGATCGCAAGCAAAGCCAGCAGACCGAGACCGCCAAGCAGGTGCAGGGTGACGATGCCGGGATAGAGGCCCATCGTCACCGTGAGCGCGCCGAAGGCGCCCTGGGCGACGATCCAGAGCACGGTGGCGATGGCCCAGCCGGGCGACGCGCCAACGCGCCGGCGCCGCCGCTCGAGGGTCGCCAGCACGGCCAATGCGATGACGAGAACGCCGATCGCCGTCGCCGAATAGCGATGCGCCATCTCGATCCACGCTTTCGTGTGCGTCACCGCGCCGGTCGGCACGGCCGCTTCGGCCGAGGCGATCGGCCCGTGCGCTCCGAGCGGGCTCGAATGTCCGTAGCAGCCCGGCCAGTCGGGGCAGCCGAGGCCGGAATCGGAAAGCCGCGTGAAGGTGCCGAGCAGAACGAGGTCGAAGCTGAGAAAAAGCGTCAGTAGCGCCAGCGCTCGCAAACGCATGGCGGCCGGCGCGCCACGGCGCTTGAACCAGAACCAGACGAGCGGGCCGAGCGCAAGGGCGAGCCCGGCNNCGCGGCGCTGCCCCCCGAGGGGGCGATCGCGCCTGGGAGCGGCCCGGCGGCGCTCATCGCCCCGGCCGATCCCAGCCGGCCGAGGCGTGCAGCAGCTTGTCGATGTCGCGCTTGAGTCGCGCGGCATCCGGCTCAGGCGGCGAACGCATCATCCAGTCGCCGCGCGGATCGACGATGTAGAAATGCGCCTCGAGGCGCTGGCCGGGCGCCGGTGCGAACCACGCCGCGAGCGCCGATCGATCGACCCGCAGTACCGTGGCCGGCGCGAACCCGGCCCGTCCTCCGCCTTCGGCCGCACCGATGGCGCGCAGCGTCTGCGGACGTGGCGTTGCGCCGTCGTCGACGAGCCAGACCTTGTCGACACGGTCCTTCTCGGCGCCGAGGGCCTCGTGCAACTGGCGCTGCAGCCAGAGATGGCGCTCGCAGACTGCGTTGCACGCACCGCCCGAGACGACAACCAAGAGCCACTGTCCGCGCAGGGCGTCCGGCGAGACGGCGACTCCGCTCAGGCGGGTCATGGCCAGTTGGGCCGGCAGCGGTCGCGGCGGCAGGATCAGCTCGCTGTAATTGGTGAGCGAATGAGGGCGCAATCCGAAGAAGAAGGCCAGGTAGGACGCGACCACCGGTGCAGCGCAGACGAGCAACACGGCGAGCATCAGCAGGCGTCCGCGCTTGGTCCGCTCGGGTTCGCGCGCGGCCGCATCCACAGAAGGCAGCGAGTGAACGCTGAAGCTGAGCAAGGCGGCCTCAGGCGCGACGGCGTTGGCGGGGGCGGACGATTCGGAACCAGACATAGAGGAAGGCGATCACCGTGCCGATGGCGAACCACTGGAACGCATATCCGTAGTGCATCTGCACGTCGGTGGCCGGCGGCGGCCAGCGCCGGTCGAGGCCGTCGTGCGCGTTCGCCGCCGTGGCGCTCTGCAGGATCGCGAGCGGCAGCAAGGCAAGGCCGGTCTCATGCGCGAACGAAGCCGCAGCTATATTTTGCCGGATCGCTCCGCTGGCGGCAGCGCTGAACTCGAACAGCCGCGCCGGCGCCGTGACGACTGTTCCTTCGACGTCGACGTGCCCGGAAGGAGTCACGATCGCCGGCAGCGCCGTCCGCTCGTTGAAGTTGCGGGCGACCCAGCCGCGCTGCACGAGCACCGCGTCGTGCGAGGCGTCGAGCAGAAGCGGCGTGACGACGAAGAAGCCGACCTTGTCCTGCATCTGGCGGTTGTCGAGGAACACCGTGCGCTCGGCGATCCAGTGGCCGCCGAGGCCGACGCGTCGATACGTCTGCACCGCAACGTCTTCAGGCCGGCGTGCGAGCGCCGAAGCCGCGAGCGGCGGCTCGCGCTCGCGCGCTTCGAGCCTGGCCTGCAGGGCTTCTTTCTGGGCAGCGCGATCGAGTTGCCAGACGCCCAGCCGCGCCGCCAAGGCGACGCTCGCCAGCGCCGCGAGGACGACGAGCACGTCGCGCGATCGCGAGCCGGCAAGCGGCAAGCTCGCAGCGCTTTCGCTCACGGCGCAGCCGCCGGGCCCGACCGGCCGACGCGCCGATAATCCCGGGCCATGCATCTGCTCGTCGGCGTGGCGTTTACCGCCATCCTCGCTGCCCTGATCCTCGCTGGCGTCTTCATGATCCGCGGCGGCCGCGGCCAGTCGAAAAGCGGCAACATGATGCGCGCGCTGGCGGTCCGCATCGCCTTGTCGGTCGCGCTCTTCGTCTGCATCATCGTCGGCTGGCGGCTCGGCTGGATCCATCCTACCGGCCTGCCGCTCGGCCGCTGACTCGGCGCAGCGGCGCCGAGGCTCGCGGCTACAGCCAGTAGACGACGATGTAGAGGCCCAGCCACACGACATCGACGAAGTGCCAGTACCAGGCGGCACCCTCGAAGCCGAAGTGGCGATCCGGCGTGAAGTGGCCGCGCATGATGCGCACGGTGATGAAGAGCAGCATCAGCATGCCGACGAACACGTGGAAGCCGTGAAAGCCTGTCAGCATGAAGAAGGTCGAGCCGTAGGCGCCCGAGCTGAGCTTGAGGTTCAGTTCGCTGTAGGCATGCGAGTATTCGTAGGCCTGAAAGCCCAGGAAGGTGATGCCGAGCGCGACCGTGAACCACATGAAGACGATCGCCCGGGCCCGATGGTTCGCGATGAGTGCGTGGTGCGCGATCGTCACCGTGACGCCCGACGTGAGCAGGATCGCCGTGTTCAGCGTCGGAATCGGCCACGGCCCCATCGTGCCGAAGGGTTCGACGGTGGTGGCGGGCGAGCCCGTGTAGCCGACGCCGGCGCTCGGCCAGATGGCCTTGAAGTCGGGCCAGAGGACAGCGTTGTCGAGGTTGCCGAGACTCGGCAGCGAGTGGAACCGGACCCAGTACAGCGCGCCGAAGAAGGCGCTGAAGAACATCACCTCCGAGAAGATGAACCAGCTCATGCTCCAGCGGAAGGACACGTCGACACGCTTGTTGTAGAGGCCGCCTTCGCTTTCCGACACCGCCTGGCGGAACCACTGCTGGAGCACGAACGCCCAGACCGCGAAGCCGGTGAGCACGACCCAGCCACCCCAGTCGGCGCCGTTGACCCAATGGCTGGCACCGAAGATGATGAGCAGCAGGCCGAACGCCACCGACGCCGGATGGCGCGACGGCGCGGGTACGAAGTAGTAGGGCGCTGCGCCCGGCTGCGTCACTGCCGACATGGCGGTCTCTCCTGCGGAATCGAAACGATTGAATGCATGCGGTTCACGTGGCGACGCCGCTCGCGATGACCCAGTTGACGAGGACGACGAGCGCGATGACGAAAAGCGCCGCGGCGACGACGCCGACGATGACGACGTGCAAGGGATTCAGCTCGCTCGCGTCGCGCTCGAGGTCGCGCGCCTTGCGCACGCCGAAGAACGACCCGCCGACCGCGCGCACAGTGCGCCAGAGCGACCCCTTGCGGCGCACCGCTTCCCTGCCCTCGGAGCCGGCCGGCTTGTTCATGACAGCGACACGGCCGAAGAGCGCACCGTCGCCACCGGCTCGGCCGGCACCTTGCCGCCGACCTCGAAGAAGGTGTACGACAGCGTGATCGTCTTCACGTCCTTCGGCAGCTTGGAGTCGACCACGAAGACGACCGGCCAGCGCTTCGATTCACCCGCCTGCAACACCTGCTGGCTGAAGCAGAAGCACTCGAGCTTGGTGAAGTGCGCCATCGCCACACTCGGCGCATAGCTCGGAATCGCCTGCAGCGCCATCGCCCGGTTCTGCCGGTTGCGGAACGAGTACATCACGGTCGTGACCTGGCCCGGGTGGACGTCGATCGAGGCCTGCTCCGGTTTGAAATCCCATGGGCCGCGCGCATTGGCGTCGAACTCGACCGTGATGGTGCGGCTCGTGTCGACCTGGCTGTTGCGGGCCGCAGTTGTGCCGGCGCCGCCCTGCAACTCGTTGAGCGCCAGCACGTTGAGTCCGAGGGCGCTGCAGACGGCGCGATAGATCGGTACCAGGGTGTAGCCGAAGCCGAACATGAGCAGCGTCACGACGAGCAGCTTGCCAACCACCTGCCGATTGTCGGCAAGGAGGCTGCGTGCGCGCCTGACGGAAGGATGGATCACGATTCGGACTCGCAGCGCGCCGTCAGATGCCGAACAGCGCGCTCTTGACGATGAAGCCGAAGAAGAAGACGAGCGCCACCGACGCGAGAATCAGCGCGAGCCGCAGGTTTGCCTTGCGTTGCCGGTCGTCCATGATTCGCGCCGTCGCTCAGGCCGCTACGCCGGTGCCCGACGTGTGGCCCGGTGTCCCGTAGCCGAGGATCTTGGTGCCCGCGGCGTTCAGCCTCGGCGGAGTCTCGAAGGTGTGGAAAGGCGGCGGCGAAGGCAGTTCCCATTCCAGCCCTTCGGCGCCTTCCCACGGCTGCTGCGGTGCCGGTGCGCCCTTGCCACGCATCATCGGAATGACGACGGCGAACAGGAAATAGACCTGCGACAGGCCGAAGCCGAACGCGCCGATCGACGCGATCATGTTGAAGTCGGTGAACTGGATCGGGTAGTCGGCATAGCGGCGCGGCATGCCGGCGAGACCGAGGAAGTGCATCGGAAAGAAGGTGACGTTGAAGAAGACGAGCGAAGTCCAGAAGTGGATCTTGCCGCGCGTCTCGTTGTACATCACGCCCGTCCACTTCGATCCCCAGTAGTAGACGCCGCCGAACA
The DNA here is from genome assembly GCA_003152055.1 of Burkholderiales bacterium. Classification (GTDB taxonomy): domain Bacteria; phylum Pseudomonadota; class Gammaproteobacteria; order Burkholderiales; family Burkholderiaceae_C; genus Schlegelella_A. The sequence continues at coordinate 50,244 of PLZH01000047.1, read as the reverse complement.
TGGCGAAGAGCGAACCGGCAACGAGCACGTAGTGAAAGTGGGCGACGACATAGTAGGTGTCGTGGATCTGGATGTCGAGCGGCGCCATCGCCAGGATCAGGCCGGTGAAGCCGCCCATCGTGAAGACGAAGATGAAGCCGACCGCCCAGAGCATCGGCGTCTCGAANNACATGTGGTGCGCCCAGACGATGAACGACAGGATCGCGATCGACGCCGTGGCGTAGACCATCGAGGTGTAGCCGAACAGGCGCTTCCTGGCGAACGCCGGGATGATCGCGCTGATGATCCCGAACGCCGGCAGGATCATGATGTAGACCTCGGGGTGGCCGAAGAACCAGAAGATGTGCTGGTACATCACCGGGTCGCCGCCGCCTGCGGGGTTGAAGAAGCTGGTGCCGAAGTGCCGGTCGGTGAGCGTCATCGTGATCGCGCCGGCGAGCACCGGCATCACGGCGATGAGCAGGTAGGCGGTGATCAGCCAGGTCCAGCAAAACAGCGGCATCTTCATCAGCGTCATGCCCGGCGCGCGCATGTTGAGGACCGTGACGATGATGTTGATCGAGCCCATGATCGAGCTCGCGCCGAGGATGTGCAGCGAGAAGATCGCGGCGTCCATCGACGGGCCCATCTGCAGCGTCAGCGGCGCGTAGAGCGTCCAGCCCGCAGCCGGCGCACCGCCGGGCAGGAAGAACGAGCTGACGAGCATGACCGCTGCCGGAATGAGCAGCCAGAAGCTCAGGTTGTTCATCCGCGCGAACGCCATGTCGGGCGCACCAATCTGCAGCGGAATCATCCAGTTCGCGAAGCCGACGAAGGCCGGCATGATCGCGCCGAACACCATGATGAGGCCATGCATCGTCGTCAGCTGGTTGAAGAGCTGCGGGTTGACGAACTGCAGGCCGGGCTGGAACAGCTCGGCGCGGATGATGAGGGCGAGGATGCCACCGACCATGAACATCGTGAATGCGAAGACCAGGTACATCGTGCCGATGTCCTTGTGGTTCGTCGCATAGACCCAGCGCCGCCAGCCGTGCGGCGCGCCGTGGTCGTGATGCTCGTCGGGGTCGTGGCCGGCGGCGGAGACGGTGCCGTGGGCTCCGCCGTCATGTCCCAGTACTGCGCTCATTGCGATGTGTTCCTCTGCATGACGTGGCGCGTCATTTCCGCGCGGCCGCGACTTCGGTCGGCTGCACCAGCTGCCCGGTGGCATTCGACCAGTGGTTCTTCGTGAAGGTGACGACAGCGGCGATCTCGGTGTCGCTCAGCTGCTTCCACGACGGCATGGCGTTCTGGCCGTTGAGGAGCACGTGGATCTGCTTGGTCTTGTCGGCATCCAGCACCGTGGGCGAGCCGTCGAGCGGCTTGACGCCGTTGCCGCCCTTGCCGTTGGGCTGGTGGCAGACCTGGCAGTTGGCGGTGTAGAGCTGCTCGCCGCGTGCCTCGAGGCCGGCGAGATCCCAGAGCTTGTTCGGATCGTCGGCCTTGGCCGCCGCTTCCTTCTTCTTCACGCCGACCCAGGCCGTGTAGTCCACCTGCGAGACGACCTTGACCTGGATCGGCATGTACGAGTGCTCCTTGCCGCAGAGCTGCGAGCACTGGCCGTAGTAGGTGCCGATCTTGTCGACGCGAAACCAGGTATCGCGCACGAAGCCGGGGACGGCCGTCTCCTGAACGCCCAAGGAAGGGATGAAGAAGGCGTGGATGACGTCGTCGGCCGTCGTGATGATGCGGACTTTGCGGTCGACCGGCACGACGAGCGGGTTGTCGACCTTGAGCAGATAGTCGTCGCCCTGCGGCTTGCCGGCGTCCGACATCTCGCGCTGCGCCGGGTCGATCGTCGAGACGAAGCCGATGCCTTCGCCTTCGCCCTTCAGGTAGTCGTAGCCCCACTTCCACTGGATCCCGGTGACCTTGATCGTCAGGTCGGGAGAGCTCGTGTCCTTCATGGCGATGACGGTCTTCGTCGCCGGCAGCGCCATGAGGATGACGATGATGAAAGGGACCACCGTCCAGGCGAGCTCGACGGTCGTACTCTCGTGGAAGTTGGCGGCGCGCGCCCCCTTCGACTTGCGGTGCATGACGATCGAATAGAACATCACGCCGAACACGATCAGGAAGATCACGAGGCAGATGGCGAGCATGAAGTTGTGCAGCCAGAGCTGCTCGACGGCGATCGGCGACGCCGGCGCGTCCAGGTAGAACTGATTGACCGCCGGGCCACCCGCCAGGTCGCCGACGGCGAAAGCCGGCAGCGCGAGCATCGTGCCGAGGGTCAGGGCGAGCCGCCCCGCCGCACGCCAAAAGGATCGCATCGTCATCATCTGTGTTGCCACGTCAATTGTCGGATTCTCTTCAGGCCGCGCCACAACGGCGCAAAGCCGCACGCAATTCGTCGGCCAGGGCACGGCGCAATTCGGGACGGACGAAGCGGCCGACGGCGATTTGCTGGCCTTCGCCCGAGATTTCGATGAGCGAGCGATCGCCGTAACGCGGCTCGACGCGCGCCCAGGCCGGAGCGAATTCGGCCTCTTCGGTGCGCCGGCCGAGCCGGCATTCGACGCTGAGCTTGCCCGGCCGCAGGACCATGCGTTCGCGGTCGGCGGCATGTCGGGCGTAAACGAGAACAGCGGCGCCGACGGCGAGCAACTCGGCACCGGCGAATGGCAGCACGAAGGGGGCGCCGCGCCACCAGAAGAAGGCGGCGATCGCCAGCGAGAGTACGCACAGCGACGCATAGAAGCCGAGCAGCTGACCCGGCGCGATCGAACAATTGCGCCTGAGGAGCCACTGCACGGAACCGTCGCCCGAGGCCGCGGCGCTACCGAAGCGAAGACCGGGTGCCGGCGATGCGAGGCCGCGTGGGGCTTGAACAATGAGAGCTGACATCCTGCGGTCGTCGCCTGAAGAGACCCTGTCGATGCGCCACGCCGCTTGGGCTGAGCCCCGGGCCTGCGAAAAATCGCCGCGGGCCTTCGATACCCTCGACAAAAACACAGGATTTTAGCGCACGCGCTCAGCGCGAGCCGGGCGGCCGGCGCACCATGGCACGCATGTCTTCGAGCGAAACCGCCACCGGTTCGCCGGCCCGCCCCCGCGGCGCTGACTTGAAACCGTGGCCATAAGCAACTTCGAAGCTGAGCGCAATCCTGCCGTCGGCGCTCGCGCGTGCGCCGAGCTCGCTCACCAGACGGCGCCGCCACGCCGGCGTGCGCAAGCCGCAAAATCGATCCGGCGCGGCGTTGCCGCCGAGCTGATGCAACTCCACGAGCAGCGCCTCGGCACTCGGCCACGACAGCACGAGCGTCTCCTGATCCATGACCGGTTCGGCGAAGCCCGCGGCAACGAGCATGTCGCCGAGGTCGTGCATGTCGATGAACCCCGGCGTCGGGGCCGGCCAAGCCATGGCCGCGTACAGTTCGCGCAACTCGCGCAGGGTGCCCGGCCCGAGGCACGAGAACACGACGAAGCCCTCGATATCGAGCAATCGATGCCACCGCGCGAAGAGCGCCGGCGGGTCGACCACGCCGTGCAGCATCATGTTGGCCCAGACGAGCTGGGCGTGGCCGATAGACACGTCGTCTTCGCCCGCGAGGTGCGCCTCGGGCGCCGTGCCGCCGAACCACCGCCAGGGCTTGCGCGCCCGACCGCTGCGACGACCCAGCCAGCGGGCCTCGGGTTCGACGGCGACGATCTGCGCCTTCGGATAGCGCTCGCGCAGCACCGCCGCGCCACCGCCGGGCCCGGCCCACCAATCGAGGATGCGCGCCGGCTGAGCGCGAATCGGCGCCAGCCGCTCGCCCATCCGGCGCGCGACTTCGCGGTGCAACCACGGCGGCTCGGGCGCAAGGGCAAGGCGGCGCAATGCCGCATCGACCGCCACGGCATCGAGGCGGCGCCCGCTCGCGCGATCGTTATCCGCCATGCGGGCAGTATATTGAGGCGATGCTTTCGACGCGGCTGCCCGCCGCATGGCGCGGCCTCTCACCTCGGCGCTGGCCGAGCCAGTGCGCGGTCTGGCGTGGCTGGGGTGCGGGGCGTGTCTGTGCCGACTGCGCCTCGCGCTTTGCGCCGGCGGTGCCGCGCCGGGAACGCTGCGCCCTGCCGGTTCAGGCCGGTATCGCGGTGTGCAGTGCCTGCATCGCAGCGCCGCCGGACTTCGACGCGGCGAGCGCTCGCGTCGACGATGGATTCCCGTGGGATCGCCTGATCGCGGCGTTCAAGTTTCACGGCGCCCTGGAACTTGCGCCGGCGTTCGCCGAGGCGATCGTCGAGGCGCTCCGGGTCGTCGCCCGGACGCCCAGGCCCAAAGACGGATAGGCCGTGTTCCACATCGTTCTCGTCGAGCCGGAGATCCCCCCGAACACCGGCAACGTCATTCGCCTCGCCGCCAACACGGGCGCGCACCTGCACCTCGTCGAGCCGCTCGGTTTTTCGATGGAAGACCGGCTGCTCCGCCGCGCCGGGCTCGACTATCACGAGCTCGCCGAAGTGCGACGCCACGCGTCATGGCCGGCGCTCGTCGCGGCGCTGCGACCTGACCCGAGCCGCCTGTTCGCATTCACGACGCGCGGCCCGACGCGCTTCGCCGATGTCTCCTGGCGGCCCGGTGACTGGCTCGTCTTCGGCTCGGAGACCGCAGGCCTGCCGGCAGCGGTTCGCGAGTCGATCCCGGCTTCGCAGCATGTCCGCCTGCCGATGCGACCCGGCCAGCGCAGCCTCAATCTCAGCAACGCCGTAGCCATCGGCGTGTTCGAAGCGTGGCGGCAGAACGGCTACGACACGGGCAGCTAGGGCCTGTTCACAACAGGCCCTAGAGCCCTTCGGCGCGCGCGTCGCGACGCAGCAACTGCTCGAGCGCCTGCTCCGGAGCCAGCCGCCCGTCGAGTACCTGGACGACGGCATCGACGATCGGCATCTCGATGCCGCGCGCATGCGCGCGCTGCAGGATCATCGGCGCGCTCGAGATGCCTTCGGCGACGTGGCCGAGCTCGGCCACGATGCGTGCGAGCGGCACGCCTTCGGCGAGTCGCAGCCCGACCCTGCGATTGCGCGAGAGATCGCCAGTCGTCGTGAGGACAAGGTCGCCGAGGCCTGACAGGCCCATGAAGGTCTGCGCCTCGGCGCCGAGGGCGACGCCGAGGCGCGTCATCTCGGCGAGGCCGCGCGTGATGAGCGCGGCTCTGGCGTTGAGGCCGAGCTGCATGCCGTCGGCGATTCCGGTGGCGATCGCGAGCACGTTCTTGACCGCGCCGCCGACCTCGACGCCGATCGGATCCGCGGATGTGTAGATGCGCAGGTTGGCCGCATGAAAGGCCGCGACCGCCGCTTCGCGCAAGGACGCGTCGCCGCTGGCCGCAACGAGCGCGGTCGGCTGCCCGCGCGCGACCTCGATCGCGAAGCTCGGACCCGAGAGGACGCCAACGCGAGCATCGGGTGCAGCGACGCGTGCCACTTCGTGGCCGAGCCAACCGGTCCCGCCCTGGAAGCCCTTGCAGAGCCAGAGCAAGCCGGCCTGCGTCTCGGCGCCCGCCCGGCGCAGCATCTCTTCGAGGCCGGCCATCGGTGTAGCGATAACGACGAGGCCGTCGCGCGCGTGGCGTAGTGCGGCGCTGAAGTCGGCCGTGATCTGCAGTGCCGGCGGCAGCGCGATTTCGGGCAGGTAGACGGCGTTGCGGCGCAGCGATCGCATCTGCGCCGCCTGAGATGCATCGCGCGCCCACAGACGGGTCGACTGCGTGGCCGAGGCGTGGACGGCGAGCGCGGTACCCCAGGCACCCGCGCCGAGCACGGTGAGATTCATGCGCCGCAGGGCTTGTGGGCTAGCGCAGAGCGCGCACCGGGGGTCAGTTGACCGTGCCGATCACACCCGAGCCGTTCGTCACGGCGGCCGCCCGCGCTTGCGCCTGCTGCGCCTCGTACATCGCCTGGAAGTTGACCTCCGAGAGGACGACCGGCGGAAAACCCGCGCGGGTGCAGACGTCGGAAACGACAGCGCGCAGGTACGGATAGACGATGCCCGGGCAGGCGATGCCCAGGATCTGCCGCCGCTGCTCATCGGCAATGTTGCGGATCTCGAAGATGCCGCCTTGCTTGGCCTCGACGAGGAAGAGCGTCTTGTCGTTGATCTTCGTCGTCACGGTCGCAGTGACGGTGACTTCGTACATGCCATCGCCGATCGTCTCGGCGCCGAGTGTGAGGTTGATCTCGACCTGCGGCGAGCCCTGCTCGAGCAGCACCTGCGGCGAGTTCGGCTGTTCGAGCGACAGATCCTTCAGATACATCCGCTGGATCTGGAACAAGGGAGCATTCGGAGTGTCGTCAGCCATGCGGAAATCTCGAGGTGGAAGGGGCGCCGCGCCGTCGGCGACGCGAAGGAGCCCGGCAATCGTGCCGGGGCGGCGATTATCGCGTGCCGGCAAGCAGCGGCTCGAGCCCGCCGGCCCGATCGAGCGCCATCAGCTCTTCGCAGCCGCCGACGTGCGTCTCGCCGATGAAGATCTGCGGCACGGTTCGGCACCGTGTGAGGCGGACCATGGCATCGCGCTCGCCGGGCCGCTCGTCGATCCGAATCTCGTCGATCGCCTCGACGCCGCGCTGGCGCAGCAGGGCCTTGGCGCGCAGGCAAAAGGGGCACGTCGCCGTGCTGTACATCCTGACGGCTTGCATCGGTGGTCTCAGGCGGTCTTCTCGACCGGCAGATTCGCCTTGCGCCAAGCCGTCAGGCCGCCGGCAAGTACCTGTGCGTTCTCGAAGCCGAGCTTCTTCAGCACGGGGACGGCGCGCGATGCGCGCGAGCCGGTCGGGCAGACAACGACGACGGGAAGCGACTTGTTCTTCGGCAGGTCGCGCGAGGCTTCGAGGCTCGCCAGAGGCACGCTCTTGGCTCCGACCGGATGCGCGGCCGCATATTCCTCCGGCTCGCTGACGTCGATCAGGACCGCCTTTTCGCGGTTGATGAGCCACACCGCGTCGGTGGCCGAAACCCGCGCACCGCCGCCGACCCCGGTGAGCATCGGCCAGACGAGCATGGCGCCCGAGACGAGCGCCATGGCGAAGAGATACCAGTTCTGGAGGACGAAATTCAAGATCGTCGTCGAAACGCCGCGCAGCGCCCGCCCGAGGAAAACGCGAATTATAGAATTCGACCCTTCGATGCGCGGCACAGGGTCATCGCCATGCGCAATGCAAGCCTGCCTCGCCGTCACTTCCCGCCCGACCCTTCGATGCACAAGCTCGTTCTCATCCGCCACGGCGAATCGACCTGGAATCTGGAGAACCGCTTCACGGGCTGGACCGACGTCGATCTCACCGCCCGAGGCGTCGAGCAGGCCAAGGGCGCCGGACTTCTGCTGAAGAGCGAAGGCTACGAGTTCGATCGGGCCTGGACCTCGGTGCTGAAGCGGGCCATATGGACGCTCTGGCACGCGCTCGATGCGATGGACCGCACGTGGCTGCCCGTCAGCAACGACTGGCGGCTCAACGAGCGCCACTACGGTGCCCTGCAGGGGCTCGACAAGGCCGAGACGGCACGAAAGTTCGGCGGCGCGCAGGTGCTCGCCTGGCGGCGCAGCTACGACGAGCCGCCGCCGCCGCTCGCCGCCGACGATCCGCGCAGCGAACGAAGCGACCCGCGCTATCGCGCCCTGCACGAGGGCGAAGTGCCGCTCACCGAATGCCTGAAAGACACGGTCGCGCGCGTCCTGCCGTTCTGGCACGGCACGCTGGCGCCGGCGATTCGCGCCGGCGAACGCGTGCTCGTCTCGGCGCACGGCAACAGCATGCGCGCGCTCGTCAAGTACCTCGACGGCATCTCCGATGCCGACATCGTCGGCCTCAACATTCCGAACGGCATTCCACTCGTCTACGAGTTGAACGACGAGCTGATGCCGATCCGCANNCGTCGTGGCGCCGACGAACTCGAGCGCCTCGCTGACCGCATGCGTCGCGTCGGAAAAGCGCAGCGCCACCGGCTGCACCGGTGTCGATGTCGAGATTGCGGCCTGCAGGAGATTGGCGTGGAAAGGCAGAAGGCCGTGGCCGGTCGAAGTCGTGCCCTCGGGAAAGACGGCGACGGTCTGGCCGGCGCGCAAGGCATCGGCCATGACGTGGATGACGCGCAGCGCATCGCGCTTGCGTTCGCGTTCCAGGTAGAGGGTGCCGGCGGCGTCGACGAGGCGCGAGATCAGCGGCCAGGACTTGACGTCGGCCTTCGAGACGAAACGCGCTTCGGGAACGACGGCATGGACAACCATGATGTCGAGCCACGAAATGTGGTTGGCCACGAGAAGGCTCACGCCTCGTACCGGCGTGCCCTCGACGCGCACCTCGATGCCGATGGCCTCGAGCATCTTGGCCGACCACCAGCGGATCCGCGCCTGCCGCTCGACGAGCGACAGGCGCGGAAAGCGCAAGAGCACGATGCCGACGCCGTGCAGGCCATGCACGACGCAGCGAAGCAGGCGCACGACGGCGCGAAGGCGGCGCATCCGCGAAGCGCCGCGTCGGCTGGTGCCTGTCAAGAGCTCCTAGTCCCCGGCGGCATCCACCGAGCGGTCTTCATGCGCGACGCGACCGGCGACCAAAGTCCAGCGAATGCGGCCGCGCAGCTCATGACCGGCGAACGGTGTGTGGCGGCTGCAGCTGGAAAGCCGATTCGTATCGACGGCCCAAGAGCAATCGGCGTCGAAGACGCAGAGGTCGGCCGGCGCGCCGATGGCCAGACCGCTCGGCGCCGAGGCATCACCCAGACTCGAACGCACGAGCACCGCCCCCGGCCGGCTGGTCACGGCGGCCAGCGTCGAGGCAAGGTCGAGGCGCATCGATTCGCCCCACTTGAGCGCCAGGCCGAGGAGCAACTCGAGCCCGGTCGCGCCCGGCTCGGCTTCGGCGAACGGCCGATGCTTCGCATCCTCGGTCACCGGCGTGTGATCGCTGACGAGCGCATCGATCGTGCCGTCGGCAAGGCCGGCGCGGATGGCGTCGCGGTCGCGCTGCTGGCGCAGCGGCGGCACGAGCCGCGTCGCGGCGTCGAAGTAGCCCATGTCGACGTCGATCAGATGGAGCTGATGGATGCTGACGTCGCAACCCACGGGCAGGCCTTCGGCCTTGGCCCGGCGCACGAGCTCGACGCCGGCAGCACTGCTCAGGCGCGAGAGATGAACGCGCGCGCCGGTGTCGCGAACCAGCTCGAAGAGGGTCTCCATGGCGATCGTCTCGGCGAGCACCGGCACGCCCGAGAGGCCCATGCGCGTCGCCAGCGGGCCCTTGGCCGCGACACCCTGACCGAGCCACGCATCGTTCGGGCGCAGCCAGACCGTGAAACCGAAGGTCGCCGCGTACTGCAGGGCGCGATGCAGGACCAGCGTGTCGCGGATCGCGACGTCGGCCTGGCCGAAGCCGATGCAACCGGCTTCGGTCAACTCGGCCATCTCGGTGATCGCTTCGCCGCCGAGGCCGCGCGTCAGGGCGCCGAGCGGAAAGACCCGCGCCAGATCGAGACTGCGGGCGCGAAACTTGAGCATCTCGACGAGGCCCGGCTCGTCGAGCACGGGGTCGGTGTCGGGCGGGCAGACGACGCTGGTCACGCCACCGGCCACCGCTGCAGCGAGCTCGGACTCGAGCATGCCCTCGTGTTCGTGTCCCGGTTCGCCGAGACGCGCGCAAAGGTCGACGAGGCCGGGGGCCACGACCGCGCCGGCCGCGTCGATCGTGCGTTCGGCCGTGAAATCGTGCGGCGCGCTCCGGCCCGCGGCGACGATGCGGCCATCGGCGAGCGCGAGAACGCCGCGCTCGTCGCGGCCGCTTCGCGGATCGACGAGCCTCGCGTTCGTGATCAGAGTCTGCATCGTGCGCTGCTCTGCGCTCATGCGCTGTTCCCGGCGATGATCGACATCACGGCCATGCGCACGGCGATGCCGAAGGTGACCTGCGGCAGGATCACGCTCTGCTTGCCGTCGGCGACGGAAGAATCGATCTCGACGCCGCGGTTGATCGGCCCCGGGTGCATGACGATGGCATCGGGCCGGGCGAGGGCGAGCTTTTCCGCGGTGAGGCCGAAGGTCTTGAAGAACTCGCCGGCGCTCGGCAGCATGGCGCCGCCCATGCGCTCGTTCTGCAGGCGCAGCATGATGATCACGTCGGCGCCGCGGATGCCCTCGGCCATGTCGTGGCAGACGCGAACGCCCATTTCCTTCAGGTCGCCGGGTACCAGCGTTTTCGGACCGACGGCGCGGATCTCGGGAACGCCGAGCGTCGTCAGCGCATGGATGTCCGAGCGCGCCACGCGCGAATGGACGATGTCGCCGACGATGGCCACCGTGAGCTCGTGGAAATCTCGCTTGTAGTGGCGGATCGTGTACATGTCCAGGAGGCCCTGCGTCGGGTGCGAGTGCCCGCCGTCGCCGGCGTTGACGACGTGCACGTGCGGCGCGCAGTGCCGGGCGATGAGGTAGGGCGCGCCGCTTTCCGAATGGCGGACGACGAACATGTCGGCATGCATCGCCGAGAGGTTGGCGATGGTGTCGAGCAGGCTTTCGCCCTTGGCCGTCGAGGAGCGCGCGATGTCGAGGTTGATGACGTCGGCCGAGAGCCGCTTGGCGGCGATCTCGAAGGTCGTGCGCGTTCGCGTCGAGTTCTCGAAGAAGAGGTTGAAGACGCTCTTGCCGCGCAGCAGCGGCACCTTCTTCACCTCGCGGTCGTTGACGCTGAGAAACGTTCCGGCGGTATCGAGGATGTGGTGGACGATCGAAGCGGGCAGGCCCTCGATCGACAGCAGATGGATGAGTTCGTCGTTGCGGTTGAGCTGGGGATTGCGGCGCACGAACATGACGTCTCTATCGGATCTCGAAGCTGAAGCGGCCCGCGCTGTCGCGGGCCAGCGAGAGCCGCTGCGACGCCGGCAGCTCGACCTTGACGACGGCGCAAGCCGCCTCGATCGGCAACTCGCGGCCGCCGCGGTCGACGAGCACGGCGAGCCGCACGCTCGCCGGACGCCCGAAGTCGTAAAGCTCGTTGACGACGGCGCGGATCGTGCGGCCGGTGTAGAGCACGTCGTCGACGAGGACGATGTGCCGGCCTTCGATCTCGAACGGCAGCTTCGTCACTTCGGCCCCGGCGCTGAGACCCCGGCGCGAGAAGTCGTCGCGGTGCAGCGTGCTCGAGATGACGCCCGCTTCGCCGGGCAGGCCGAGGTCGCGCTGCAGCCTCTCGGCCAGCCACGCGCCGCCGGACCAGATGCCGACCAGCGCGCCTCCAGGCTTGAGCAGGCCGCGCACGCCCGCGAGCAATCCGGCATAGAGCGATTCGGCCTCGAGCCCGGCGATGCTCATGACCGCCCCGCCAGGTACTGTTCGAGGATGAGCGCGGCCGCCGCCGCGTCGAGATCGCGAGCGCCGGCGGCGCGAGCCTCGACCGTCGTGTAGCGCTCGTCCACCTCGTGCACCGGCAGGCCGAAACGCGCGCGCAACTGGCGGCCGAAGCGGCGCGCCCGCCCGGTGTTGACGTGCGCGGCCCCGTCGGGATGAAACGGCACGCCGACGACGAGTGCGGCCGGCCGCCATTCGGCGATCAGCCTGGCGATGGCATCGAACCGGGCCTCGCCTTGCGCCGCGATCGTCGCCAGCGGCGCTGCCGATTGCGTGATGGTGTTGCCGCCCGCGACGCCGATGCGGCGGCTGCCGAAATCGAAAGCGAGAAAGGAAAGGGCTTGCGGAGGAGAGGGCGCCAGAGCCGGCCTCACGCGTGCCCCGCCGCCGAGCTGAGCATGCCGGCATCGATGCCGAGCAGCGACAGCGCCTTGTCGTAGCGCTGATCGACGGGCGTGTCGAAGATGATTCCCGGCTCGGCCTCGACGTTGATCCAGCCGTTCTTGCTCATCTCGTCCTCGAGCTGGCCGGCGGCCCAGCCGCTGTAGCCGAGCGTCACGAGCACCCGCTTCGGGCCGGCGCCGCTGGCCAGCGCTTCCAGCACGTCCTTGCTCGTCGTCATCTCGAGGCCGCCCTCGATCCTCAGCGACGAGTTGTAATGGCTTTCGTCGTCGCCCGAGCCGCCGAGCGGTTCGTGGAGCACGAAACCGCGCTCCGTTTGCACCGGTCCGCCGAAGTAGACCGGCGCCCCGGCAAGGTCTTCGCGGTCGAGCGACAGCTCGACCTTCTCGAACAGGTTTTTCAGCGTGATGTCGATCGGCTTGTTGATGACCAGGCCGAGCGCACCCTTCTCGGTGTGCTCGCAGAGGTAGATGACGGTGCCGGCGAAAGGGCCGTCACCCATGCCTGGCATGGCGATCAGGAACTGATTCGTCAGGTTGATCGGCGAAGCGGACATGAGGGCATTTTATTCCGGCTCCGCCGGCCTCGCGCGTGTTCCCGGGCCGAACCCCGGGCTTTTCGGCACACTGCAAGGCCATGGAGAAGGCCCTCGACACGGCGCTGGTCTGGTTTCGGCGCGACCTGCGCACCGAGGACCAGGCGGCGCTCTTCCATGCGCTGAAGGCGGCGCGCGAAGTCTGGTGCGCCTTCGTCTTCGACCGGGAGATCCTGGACACCCTGCCCAGGGCCGATCGACGCGTCGAGTTCATCCGGCAAAGTGTCGAGGCGCTCGATGCCGATCTGGCCGCCCTCGGCCGCAGCCACGGGGCACACGGCGTTCGCCTCGTCGTGCGTCATGGCAAGGCGGCCGACGAGATCGTCGCCCTGGCGAGCGAGTTGCACGTCCAGGCCGTCTACGCCAACCATGACGACGATCCCTATGCGGTCGCCCGCGATGCTGCGGTGCGGGGCGCCCTCGCCGACCGCGGCGTGGCCCTGCATACGTCGAAAGACCACGTCATCTTCGAACGCAGCGAGATCCTGACCGGCAGCGGCAAGCCGTACGGCGTCTTCACCCCCTACAGGGCTGCGTGGCTGGAAAAGCTCGACGACTTCTACCTGAAGCCCTACCCGGTCGAGCGCTACGCCGCGGGCCTCGCCGCGCCGCCAGGAGGAGCGGCAGCCGACGTGCCGACGCTCGCGGCGCTCGGCTTCGTGAAGACGAATCTCGAGGCACTGAAGGTGCATGGCGGCAGCGCCGCTGCCGAAGCCCTGCTCGCCGATTTTCTCGGCCGCATCGACGAGTACCAGGCGGCGCGCGACTATCCCGCCGTCAAGGGCCCGAGCTATCTCGGCGTGCACCTGCGCTTCGGCACGATCTCGATCAGGAAGCTCGTCCACATCGCGCGCGAACAAGCGGCGCACCATTCCCGGGGATCGGGCCACGGCGCCGAGGTCTGGCTCTCGGAGCTGACCTGGCGCGATTTCTATCAGCAAATCCTGCATCACCTGCCGCACGTCGTCGGCAGCAGCTGCAAGCCCGAGTTCGACCGCGTCCGCTACGAGCACGGCAAGCTCGCCGACCGATCGTTCGCCGCGTGGTGCGAAGGGCGTACCGGCTACCCGCTCGTCGACGCCGCGATGGCGCAGATCAACCAGACCGGCTACATGCACAACCGCCTGCGCATGGTGGCGGCGAGCTTTCTCGTCAAGGATCTCGGCATCGACTGGCGACGCGGCGAGGCCTATTTCGCGGAGCACCTGATCGACTACGAGCTCGCCTCGAACAACGGCGGCTGGCAGTGGGCCGCGTCGACGGGCTGCGATGCGCAACCCTGGTTCCGCATCTTCAACCCGCTGACGCAGAGCAGGAAGATCGACCCCGAAGGCCGCTTCATCCGCCGCTACCTGCCGCAACTCGCCCGGCTCGGCGACGACCTCGTCCACGCGCCGTGGCAGGCCGGGCCGATCGATCTCGAAGCGGCCGGCATCGTCCTCGGCCGTGACTACCCGGCGCCGATCGTCGAGCACGCNNGCCCTAGGCCTCGGCCTTGGCCTTGGCCTTGGCGCTCGTGTAGCGCGCGATCAGGGCGAGCAGGTCCTCTTCCGAGTAGGGCTTGCCAAGGTAGTGATCGACGCCGAGCTCGACGGCGTGCTCGCGGTGCTTCTGCGCGATGCGCGACGTGATCATGATGACCGGCAGGTCGCGCCAGCGTGCGTCGGCGCGCAGGTTGCGAACGAGGTCGAAGCCGTCCATGCGTGGCATCTCGATGTCGGACAGGACGACTTGGGGCACTTCGTCGGCGAGCCGCTCGAGGGCGTCGAGCCCGTCCTTGGCGAGGGTGACGCGATAGCCCTCGCGCAACAGCAGGCGCTGGGTGACGCGCCGCACGGTGAGCGAATCGTCGACCACGAGAACGAGCGGCGCCAGGGGCGTTTCAGGCGCCGCGGCCGAGGGCCCGAGCGGCGCCTGCGCGTCGCCCAGGCGCATCGCCGCCAGCGTCGCGGCGCGCGCTGCATCGCCGTACAAGGTCGCCAGCGCGACCGGGTTGTAGATGAGCGCGACGGCGCCCGACGCGAGCAGCGTCATTCCGGCGAGGCCCGGCAGGCGCGAGAGTTGCGGCCCGAGGTTTTTGACCACGACTTCCTGGTTGCCCAGCACTTCGTCGACGTGGATTGCAACGCGCTGCTGCGCACTGCGCACGACGACGATGGCGCGCGTGCGCAACTGCGTCTCGGCCGGCCGCGCGCCCATCTGCAGCAGGGCGCCGAGCCAGAAGAATGGCAGCACGCGGTCACCGAATTCGTACGAGCCGCTGGCATACGCGGCCTCGACCTCTTTGGGCGTGGCGCGCCGCACGATCTCGATCAGCGTCGACGGAACGGCCACCCGGCTGTCGCCGCATCGCAGCATCACGACCTGCGTCACCGCCGTCGTCAGCGGCAAGATGAGCTTGAACGACGTGCCCTGGCCGGCGGCCGTCGCCGTCTCGATGCGGCCGCCCATGGCGATGACGTCGGAGCGGACGACGTCCATGCCGATGCCGCGCCCGGCAAGTTCGGTCACCGTCTCGGCGGTGGAAAAGCCCGCGGTGAAGATGAGGTTGGCTAGCGCGGCATCCTCGTGCGGCAGGTTCGGGTCGATGAGACCCATCGCGACGCCCTTTTCGCGGATGCGCGCGAGGTCGAGGCCGGCGCCGTCATCGCGGAACTCGACGCCGACTTCGTTGCCCTCGTGCGAGAGCGAGACGACGATGGTGCCGATCGGATCCTTGCCCGCCGCCGTGCGCTTCTCGGGCGCCTCGATGCCGTGCGTGACGCAGTTGCGCAGCAGGTGCTCGAAGGCGCCGGTCATGCGGTCGAGAACACCGCGGTCGACTTCGATCGAGCCGCCGACGATGTCGAGCCGCACCTGCTTGCCGGTTTCCTTCGCTGCCAGCCGGACGACGCGATAGAGGCGATCCGACAGGCCCTCGAACTCGACCATGCGCGTGCGCAGCAGGTCGTCCTGCAGGTCGCGCGTGAGGCGCGCCTGGGCGACGAGCTCGTCTTCGGTCGTTTCGAGCGAACGCTGCAAGGTGCGCTGCACCGTGGCGACGTCGTTGACCGACTCGGCCATCATCCGCGTCAGCTCCTGGAAGCGCGTGAAGCGGTCGAACTCGAGCGGATCGAAGGCCTGCGACGCGGCCTTGGCGGCCTCGAGGCGCGACGTCATCTGCACCTCGCCCTGGAGTTCGATGTCGCGCAGCTGCCCGCGCAAGCGCTCGAGGTTTTCGGTCAGGTCGGAGAGCGACCCCTTGATCTGGCCGACGCCCGATTCGATGCGCGAGCGCGTGATGCTGACCTCGCCGGCCTGGTTCACGAGGCGATCGAGCAAGGGCGCGCGAACGCGCACCGCCGATTGCGTTGCCGCCTGGGCACGCTCGGCCGGCTTCAGCAGCGCTGCTGCCGCCCGGTCGGTGAAGCGCGACCAGTCGATCGCCGGCAATTCGGCGACCGGCTCCGGCGTCGCCGGGCTCGGCGTCGCCTCGCCGGCGCCGATTCGGCCCTTGCGCGATCCGCCCTTGCCGCCCTTCTTCGGATCGGGCTCGGCAGGCGCCGGTGCCTCGGGCACCACCACCCAGCCGCCGGCCGGCATCGCCGGTGTTTCGGCAGACGGCGACACGACCGGCTCGATCGGAGCTGCCGGCGCGACGACGGGTGCGGCCCGCGCGATCGTCGAATCCGGCGCGACAGCCGCGGCCACTGCGTCGGCATAGGCTTGCGCGTCGCGGCTGCGCAGCGCATCGAAGGCCTGCGTCATCGCATCCGAGCGCGCCTGCAGCGTTTCGACGTCGCCCGCGTCGACGCTGGCATCGCCAGCGGTCAGGCGCTCGATGCGTGTTTCGAGGCGGTGCGCCATCTCGCCCAGGCGCATGGCGCCGGCAAGGCGCGCTCCGCCCTTGAGCGTATGCAGCGTGCGCATGCAGGCAGCGGCATGCGCGGGATCGGCCGGCTGGCGGCCCCAGTCGCGCAGCTGACCCGCGAGCTTCGGCAACAGCTCTTGAGCTTCTTCTTCGAAGATCGGGAAGAGCTCGAGGTCGACCGCGTCGACGGCGTCGATATCGTCATCGACATCGGCGAACGTCGACGCACGCGGCGCCTGCGCCGTCCGTGGCAACTCGGTCGGTGCCGCGGCCAACGGCTTCAGTTCGGAAAGGCCCAGCGATCCGAAGGACGTCAGCGAACCGAACGAGGAGGGGGCCGCTTCGCTGCCTTCGTGGTCCGACGATTCCTGCCATGCAGGATGGACTTCAGGATGTGTCTCGCCGGACGTGGCGAGCGCACCGATCGATGGCGGCGCCGTTGCGCTGGTCGCCGCCGTGTCTTCGACGATCGTCGTGGGCGGGGTCGGCTCCGCCGGTGCCGGTGCAGCGAACGCCAAGGCGGGTGCTGCCGCCTTGCTCGGCGGCGACGCCGCGGCGGGCGGCTGTTGTTCATCGTCTTCAAGGCTCAACAATGGCTCGACGGCCAGTGCCGCGTCTGGCGGCGATTCACTCTCGGCGCCACCCGCGAGCTCGGAGGCCGCGGTCACCGCTTCGAGGCGTAGGGCCGAACTCAGCTCGTGCTCGGCGAGGCGCGCCATCAGCTCGGGTGCGGGTTCCCTCAGGAAGCCGGCCGCGAACTGGTGCAGGAGGCGGCGGATTTCCTCGGCCGCGTTGACGAAGAGGCGCGCCTCTTCTTCGGTGCCGTGGCCGATGACCTGCGAGCGCGCGAGGGCGTGCTCGAGGGTACGGGCAAGGTGCGACAGGTCGGCGAAGCCCACCGTCGCCGAGCTTCCGGCGAGCGAATGGGCGAGCGCGATCGGCGTCTCGCCGAGCGGCCGATGCAGCTCCATCGCCCACTCGGCAACTTCGGTCATCAAGCGGCGCGACAGCTCGTCGGCCTCGTTGAGGTAGATGTTGAAAAGGGGAATGCCGATGCGCAAGGACCCGACGACCTTGACGTGCTCGTCGCTGGAGGCAATCGCCTCGCCGGCCTCGGCCGCGGCCGGCGAAGCGGCAGCCTCGACATCGAGGTCGAGCGGCACCGCCGCCGTGCTCGTGGCGCGCGCCACCGAAGGCAGCGCTTCGCCGCTCGAAAGATCGAGCAGGAGGCTGTTCGGCCACTCGGCACTGCCTTTGTCGCCCTGCCCGCTCGGCGCCAGCGCCTCGAAGAACGCGGCCGGTTCGGTCGGGCTGCCGAGATCGAGATCGATCGGGCGGCTCGGCATGTCGATCGCGAACTCCTCGTTGGCGAGCGTCGTCTGCGTCACATCGTCCCGGGCGTCTTCGAAGCGATCGAACATCGCCGAGGCAGCGACATCGAGCGTCGGAAAGTCCTCGACGGCCGGCAGCGCTGTCGCCTCGGAGGTGTCGAGGCCGAAAAGGTCGAGCTCGAAAGCCACTTCGGATGCCGGCTCGGCCGGCTCCGGCGCCACCGGTGGGCGCGAGAGCTCCAGGTCGGCGCGGCTCGGCAGGTCGGGCGGCAGCCCGATCGGCAAGGCGATGTCGGAGCTTTCTTCGCCCGTCTGCAGCCGACGCGTCACCCGGTCGGCGGCGACCTTGACTTCGCCCTCGCTGTGATGTTCATCCTTGTGCGCGGCGATCTCGTCGACCCAGTGGCCGAGATAGTCGAGCACCCAGCTCGTGAACTCGACGAGCGGCGGCTCGACGGCGCGCTGCTCGGCGAGCTGCGTGTTGTAGACCTGCTCGCAGGCCCACGCCGCCTCGCCGAAGGCCTTGAGGCCGACCATGCGCGAGCTGCCCTTCAAGGTATGGAAGGCGCGCCGGATGGTGGTGAGCAGGCCAAGGTCGCCCGGCGCATGCCGCAGGTCGGCGCAGGCCACCTTCGCACTGGCGATCACCTCGCGCGCTTCCTCGAGAAAGACCTCGCGCATCTCCTCGTCGTGCTCGAGATCGCCGACCAGGGCGATCGGCTTCATCGGCGCCGGCGCCATCTCGTCGACGACCGGCGCGAGCCCGGCCGGCTCGGTCGACGTCGCGACGAAATCGACGAGCGCTTCGGAGAGCTCGCCCCGCGCCGTCGTCACCTTGACCGGATCGTCGGCGGCCTCGACGAGCGCCTCCTGCGCCTTCAGCACCGCCGCGGCCAAGGCCGGCTGATCGGCGGCCTGCGCTTCATGCGACAGGCGCTCGAGATCGCGCGAAACGTCCAGCAGCGGCACGTCGTCGCGCACCGAGCTGAAGGCGAGCATCTGTGCCTGCTCGATGAGGCGGGGCTCGACCAGCGCCGCCTGCTCGGGCTTGCCCGTGCTGCGCCCCATCACCGGAGCCAGGGTGCCGGCTTCGGCGTCGTAGATGAAGAGCGACTTGGCGAGCTGCGGCTGCACGCTCAGCATGTCGATCATGAAGCCGAGTGCGCTCAGGTTGCCGGCGAGGCGATGGAAGACGCCGGCCTGCGCGATACGCTCGGGATCGACTTCGGTCGAGACGAGGCCGTCGACTTCGTCGCGCATGCGCAGAATCGCCTGCGACGCCTGGTCCATCCCGAGCACAGAAAGCACGCCGCGCATCGCCGCGAGCTGGACGGGAACGGCGACCAGAACGCCCTGCTCGGCGGGGTTGCGGAAGAAACTGTCGATCGCCTTTTCCACCTCGCCGAGCGAAGCGCGAAGCTCCTGGACGACGCTGCCCATCGTCTGGCGATCGGAGACGCGGCGATACAGCTCCTCCATCCACAGCTCGAGCGGCTCGGGCGGTGCTTCCTGACGAACCGCCGACAGGCGCTCGGCGAGGCGACGCACCCGGCCGGCATGCGCGGGGTCGTCGAAATCACCGTCTTCGAGGGCGGCCTCGATGTAGAGCAGGCTGGTCGCCACCTCCATCGCCAGCGCCGCCGGCGGCGCAGCGTTGGCGTGCTGCGTCTGCGTCACCGCCGTCTGCAGCTCGGCGGCGAACGATTCGCCGAAGGGAAAGAGCTTGCGCAGCGAGTCGCCGACGAGCGCGAACTGCTCGGCAAGGCCGGCGATGCGGTGCATTTCTCCGCCCGCCGCCGCCGACCAGGCTTCCTTCGCTGCGGTGACGCGCTTCTTCGCATGCAAGATGACGGCCGGATCGAAGCGGCCGAGAACGCTCAGCGAATAGTCGGTAGGCACCTGTTCGGGCAGGCCGAACGCGGCGCGCACGGCATCGAGCCGCGGCACGCGAATGCCGCGCCCGGCCGGTGCGCTTTGGGCGCAGAAAAAGAGCAGGTCGCGGGCGAGCCGCTCGGAGACATCGGAGTCGCCGCGCTGGAGGATGCGAAACTGGGCGAGCAGGCGTGAAGCGACTCGCTTGGTGAAGACGTCGAAGCCGAGCAGGCCGTGGTGCTGCGCCTCGAACACGGCGGCGGCGAGATTCCAGAAGGTCCGCACCTGCGGATACGCCGACCCGGCCGCGAGCCCGGCGCAGACATCGCTCATTCGCGCCGCCGCGGTGAGCGCCTGCGTGCCGCGCATGAGCTGCAGGAGGCTGCGCTCGATCTGCGTGCGGACCGAGGCGTCGGCTTGGCGGGGCAGGATCTCCGCATCGCTCTCGACTTCGCGCCAGCGCCAGTCCATGGCCCACAGGTCGGCCGGGTGGACGCGCTCGGACTCGACCGCCTCCTGAACGGCTCGGTACTGCGGAAAGAGCGACAGCGGCGAAACGGTCTTGCCGGCGAGCACGCGCGAAAGGAAATCGAGCAGGGCGAACGACGAGCGCTCGATATCGGCGACGAGCTCGGGAGTCAGCGACTGCGGCCGCGCGATGCTTCTCTGCACCGCGGTCTCGCTGGCGCGCAGGACGATCGCCGGCGCCGGCAGGCCGACCAGTTCGAGGGCGCCCACGCCCTGGTGGATCTGCGAGCGCGCCGTGCGCAGCACGCCGGGGTCGACGGTGTCCAGATCGGAGCCGGTCACCGCCTCGGAGTCCTTGATGAAGCGGCGCAGCGACTTGTGCGCCGCGTCGAGCGAGCGGCGCAATTCCTCCTGAACCCAGGCGATGGCGCTCAGGTCGTCGCCAGACGCGGAAGCCGCGGTCGCGGCGGCAGTTTCGTCGAGCGTGCTGTCCATCCGGCGCCTCGGCTGCTTGAAAGTGAAGGCGTGCGACGCCCGGTTTCAGTCGACGGTCGCCGCTCAGGCGATCTTGAATCGCGCGACCGACTGATTGAGTTCCTCGGCGGTGCGCGACAACTCGCGCACCATTTGCGCCGTCGAGCGCGTTCCTTCGCTGGTCTGCTCGGTCACCGCGAAGATGTGCTGGATGTTCGCGGCGACGACGTTGGCCGACTGCGCTTCGGAGAGCGACTGCTGCGAGATCTGCGAGACGAGGTCGGTCAGCTGGCGCGTCACGCGATCGATGTCGCCGAGCGCGGCGCCCGCCGCGTCGGTCAGTCGCGTTCCCTCGACCACGCCCTGCGTCGACCGCTCCATGGCGCCGACGGCGTCCTGCGTGTCGGTCTGAATCGTCTTCACGAGCGCGGCGATCTGCCGCGTCGCATCAGCCGAGCGCTCGGCCAGCCGCTGCACTTCCTCGGCAACGACCGAGAAGCCGCGGCCCGCATCGCCGGCCGATGCCGCCTGGATGGCGGCATTGAGGGCGAGAACGTTCGTCTGCTCCGTGATGTCGGAAATCAGCTCGGTGATCTCGCCGATTTCCTGCGACGATTCGCCGAGCCGCTTGATCCGCTTCGACGTTTCCTGAATCTGGTCGCGGATCGAGTTCATGCCGCCGATCGTGTTCTGCACCGCTTTCAGGCCGCTTTCGGCAGCGTGCAGCGATTGCCGCGCGACCTGTGCCGTTTCCTGCGCCTGCGCCGAGACGTGGTTGATGCGCCCGGCCATCTGCAACACCGATTCGCCGGTGTCGCGGATCTCGCGTAGTTGCTCGGAGGAGGTTGCCAGGAGCTCGGTCGAATTCGCTTCGACCTGCTCCGTCGTCGAGGCCACGCGAGTCACGGTGCCTTGCACCTGCGAGACCAGAGTGCGCAGCTCCTCGACCGTGTAGTTGACCGAATCGGCGATCGCGCCGGTGATGTCTTCGGTCACCGTCGCCTGCTGCGTCAGGTCGCCTTCGGCAACGCCTTGCAGCTCGTTCATCAGCCGCAGAATCGCCGCCTGGTTGGCGTCGTTGACGCGCTTGGCTTCCTGTTCCTGCGACTCGGCCTCGAGACGCCGGTTCTGCGCGAGCTGCGCACGCTGGCCCTGCTCCAGCACGTACAGGCGCAGGAACCCGGCGCCGCCGAGGATGACGAGCACCGCGGACAAGAGCAGGAGAAGCAACGTCCAGCCGCTCAGGCCCGACTCGCTGGCGAGCTTGTCCTGCACCGTCTGGAGATTCTTTCTGAGCGTTTCGCTGTCGCCGATGATGGCGTTCTGCGCTTCGCGTGCGGAGTTCAGGCCGGCCAGGTTGTCCAGGATGACACCACCGCGCGTCTTCGTCTCCTGGTAGAGCTTGGACAGGGCGACAAGGCGCTCGCGGATCTGCGGGTCGCGCGTCCCGGGCAGGCCCATTTGCGCGTTGCCGTCGAGCAGGCCCTTGGTGATGTCGTTGAACGAATTCAGGTCCTTGCCGAGCAGGAACACGGCTTCAGGATTGACGCCTTCGCCGGTCAGAAACTCGTTGGCCGACTTGCCGATGCGCTGCGTCAGCATGACGAGCTGGCCGAGCGCGGACACTTCGACAGGGCTGGAGTCGCGCTGCAGCTTGAGCGAAAGAATCGCCTCCGACGCTTCGAGCAACTCGAACGACTGCCGGTTGATCGCGCGCAGCGACTGGCCGACTTCGGTCAGCGCCTTTTGCTGCGCCAGCACGACGCCGGCGTTTTTCTCGGCACGATCGACCAGCGGAACCACTGCGTCGAGAGCATCCTGCGCGCCCGCAGGAGCGGCCGGCACCGGGCCCTGGCCCGTCTTCAGGCTGTGCACGTTGCTTGAGAGCACCTCGGCGCTTTCCTTGACTTCGGGGAAGGCGGCGGCGCTGCCGACGAGCGCTTGCGACACCGACTTGGCCAGGCGCTGCGACTGCATCAGCGCCTGCCCGGTGGCGGCGACGTCGGCCGAGCCGGCCCTTGACGCAACGAACGAATAGATCGTCAGCACGATGAGGCCGACGAGGCCGACCCCGAGCAGCAACAGCAGGATGCGCTGCTGCTCGCCGGCAGGGCGCTTGCCGATCAGCGGCAGGCCGGCGCCGAGCGGCGCCCCGGCGGTATCGGGGCCCTGAAGACGCGTCTCGGTGAAATCGGCGATCTCGGACGGAACCGCCTCGGAAATGATCGATCCCGCCTCGGCCGGCTCGTTCGCGACGCTGTGCGGAACGTCGAACGCGGCCGCCGCCTCGACGTCGGCCAACGGCAGATCGATGGCGGCCAGCGCCGCGTTTGCGCCGTGCGGGTAAGCGTCAGCGAATGCCGCGTCGACTTCGAGCGCGTCGTGCTCCGGTGCCGATCCCTTCTGGCCCCATCCCTTGATCTTGTTCACGAAGCTCATATGGCCCTCTCGAGGTTTTGCCCCAGCACCCGCCCGGCCGCCCGAGCGGCGCTGTCGCCCCCTTGCGGGGCAGCGAACGAAGCGAGCGTGGAGGTCATCATCACCTAGGCGACGATTCTCAGGAACGACTCGTCTCCGGCCAGCTCGGCGAGATTCAACTCCTGCCAGATTCGAGCCGATGCATCGCGATAGCGCGCGCCGGCGAACGCCGGGCGCGAGCCGTCCTCTTCAGCGTCGCGCGTCAGCTCGTCCTCGCCGCGCAAGCCCGACAGGTGATCGACGAGCAGAACGCAGTTGATGTCGAACGCCTGGTTGAAACCGACGAGGTGGGCCTGATCACGCCCGGCTTCCACTGTCTTCACGCCGAGAAATCCGGCCAGGTCGACGACGCCATGCAGGTGGCCGCGAAGATTCGAAACGCCGAGAAACCAGCGGTGGCTGTGCGGCACATGAACCATCGGCGTCATCGCGAAGATCTCGCCGGCTTCGCGCAACGGAAAGAGAAAGCCGCGCGAGCCGCATTCGACGGCGAGCCAGGATCGGCCGAGCGGCTCCGTGCGGGCCGCCTGGAGGCGTTCGGCGAGCCGGTTCTGGAGGTCGCGCAGGGCCTGCTTGTTTGCCATTCACAAGAATCCGCAGCCGACGCAGCGTCCGCCGGGCCGCCCCAAGGGCGCTGGCGCCCCCTCGGGGGGCAGCGAACAAAGTGAGCGTGGGGACTTCATCGATTCAGTCGAACGCACGGATTTTGGCCATCAGTTCTGTCGGATCGACCGGCTTGACGATGTAGTCGCGCGCTCCCTGGCGCATGCCCCAAACCTTGTCGGTCTCCTGATTCTTGCTCGTGCACATGATCACCGGCACGCTCGAGAAGCGCGGATCGCGCGTGATCGCGCGCGTCAGCTGAAAGCCGTTCTGGCCGGGCATGACGACATCCATGAGGATGAGATCGGGCTTTTCCTCACCGAGCCGCTTCATCGCGTCTTCGCCGTTCTCGGCGGTGCGTACCTCGAAGCCGCGCTTGCCGAGCAACTCGGACAGGTGATGCAACTCGGTCTTGGAGTCGTCGACGAGCAGGATCTTCTGGATCGGCATGTGATCGCTTCCTTGGGGCCTGTTAGCGCTAGCGGCGACGGGCCGCGACCACGGCACACCGGGCGCCGCGCATCACGCGGCGCGCCGATGCTGCTGCACGGCCCGCAGCAACTGGTCTTTCGTGAACGGCTTGGTCAGGTAGTCCTCCGAGCCGACCATGCGACCGCGCGCCTTGTCGAAAAGGCCGTCCTTCGACGACAGCATGATGATCGGCACGGTCGCGAATTTCTGGTTGCGCTTGATGATCGCGCAGGTCTGGTAGCCGTCGAGGCGCGGCATGAGGATGTCGCAGAAGATGAGGTCAGGGTCGTGGTCGTTGACCTTCGAGAGCGCATCGAACCCGTCCTCGGCGAGGAGGACCTCGTAGCCACCCTGCTTCAGGAAGATCTCGGCGCTACGCCGGATCGTGTTGCTGTCGTCGATGACGAGCACTTTCAGTCCGGCGGAATCGGCTGCGGCCGCGTTGCTCACCTAGCGTTCTCCTCGTCGACCCTTTTGCCGGTGCGCACCGTGATCGCGCTCAGATCTGCACCATCTCGAAATCTTCCTTGCGGGCACCGCATTCCGGGCACGTCCAGTTGATCGGCACGTCGGCCCACACAGTGCCGACGGCGAGGCCGTGTTCAGGGTCTCCCGCCGCTTCCTCGTAAATCCATCCGCAGATCAGGCACATCCAAGTCTTCGGCTCGCTCACGGGTCGGTCGTTGCCTTCACTACAATGCAGCGAGATTGTAGACACGTGCCTCCGAGGAAAAGCAAGGCTCTGTAGGTACATACGCAACATTCTTCACGTTCGCCTAGAGGTCTGCCGGGGGCCTTTCACGAACCGCTCTCCTCGCCGCTTTCGAGCACCCCATGACCGCCATCTCTCCGGCCACCGAGGCCGATGCCACCGATCCTGTCGAGCAGCCCGCGCCGGCCTGCGTCATGAGCTTCAACGTCGCCGACCCGAGCGGCGCCGGCGGCTCGGCCGGCGACGTGGCGACGATCGCGGCGATGGGCGCACACGCCCTGCCCGTCATCACGAGCATCGTCATGCGCGACACGGCCGAGATCTTCGACCACCACGCGATCGAGGCCGAGGTCATCGTCGAGCAGGCGAGAAGCGTGCTCGAGGACGTGACGATCGCGGCCTGGAAAGTGGGCTTTCTCGGCTCGACCGAAGGGGTCAGCGCGGTCGCCGAGATCCTCGCCGACTATCCCGACGTTCCGCTCGTCGCCTATCTGCCCAACCTTGCGTTCGTCGAGGAAGACGAGCAGCAGTCGTATCTCGAGGCGTTTCGCGACCTCGTGCTGCCGCAGACCGAAGTGCTGGTCGGCAGCCACCAGACGCTTTCCGATTTCCTCCTGCCCGACTGGGAAGGCGAGCGGCCGCCGTCGTCGCGCGAGATCGCCGTCGCCGCCAACAAGCACGGCGCGCGCTACGTCCTCGTGACGAGCGTGCCCCTACCGGACCAGTTCCTCGACAACGTCCTCGCCTCGGCGCAGGGCGCGATCACCGGCGAGAAGTTCGAGCGTTTCGAGACGACCTTCGTCGGCGCCGGCGAGACGCTCTCGGCCGGGCTTGCGGCCTTGCTCGCCACTGGCGTCGAACTCCATGCCGCCGTCGGCGAAGCGCTCGCCTTTCTCGATCAGGCGCTCGACGCGGGTTTTCGGCCGGGCATGGGCAACGTCATCCCCGATCGCTTCTTCTGGGCCTTGCCGGAGGAAGAAGAAGGCGAGACGACGCAAGCCGAGAATGCGGCCGAAACCGAAGCCGCGGCAACGCCGAAGAATCCGCGCCACGTCCATTGAGACCCTCTACGCGATGAACAACGCCGAGCTCTTCGAGCGCGCCCGGCGCGTCATTCCCGGCGGCGTCAATTCTCCCGTGCGCGCCTTTCGCGCCGTCGGCGGCACGCCGCGCTTCATCGCTCGCGCCGAAGGCGCATACATGTTCGATGTCGAGGGCAAGCGCTATATCGACTACATCGGCTCATGGGGGCCGATGATCCTCGGCCACCGTCATCCGGCAGTCGAAGAAGCGGTGCACCGCGCCGTCGACCAAGGTCTGTCCTTCGGCGCGCCGACCGAGCGCGAAATCGAGCTCGCCGAAGAGATCCTGCGCCACGTACCGAGCATGGAACAGGTCCGCCTCGTCAGCTCCGGCACCGAAGCGGCGATGAGCGCGTTGCGCCTGGCTCGCGGAGCGACCGGGCGCAGCAGCATCGTCAAGTTCGAGGGCTGCTATCACGGCCATGCCGATGCCTTGCTGGTCAAGGCCGGCTCGGGCCTTGCCACCTTCGGCCATCCGACCAGCGCCGGCGTTCCCGAATCCGTCGTCCAGCACACGCTGGTTCTCGAATACAACAGCGTGGCGCAGCTCGACGAGGCCTTCGCCCTGCACGGCCCGAAGATCGCGTGCGTCATGATCGAGCCGATCGCCGGCAACATGAACTTCGTTCGTTCCAGCCTGCCTTTCATGCAGCGCCTGCGTGAACTCTGCAGCCAGCACGGCGCCCTGCTCGTCTTCGACGAGGTGATGACGGGCTTTCGCGTTGGCCTGGGCGGCGCCCAGGCGCTCTATGCAGGGTCGCTGCCCGGCTTCGCACCGGACCTGAGCATTTTCGGCAAGGTGATCGGCGGCGGCATGCCGCTCGCGGCCTTCGGCGGCAAGCGTTCCGTGATGGAGCAGCTGGCGCCGCTCGGGCCCGTCTATCAGGCCGGAACGCTCTCGGGCAACCCGGTCGCCACGGCATGCGGGCTGGCGACCTTGCGCGAGATCGCGAAGCCTGGCTTCTTCGATGCGCTCGCCGAGCGCACGCGCGTCATTCTCGCCGGTCTGATCGACGCCGCCGAAGCCGCCGGCATTGCGATGGTCGGCGATTGCGAAGGCGGCATGTTCGGCTTCTTCTTCGCCAGCGAATTGCCGCGCAGATACGGCGACGTGATGGCGACCGACTCGGCGCGCTTCAATCGCTTCTTCCACGCCATGCTCGATCGCGGCGTGTACTTCGCGCCGGCGCTTTACGAGGCCGGCTTCGTCAGCGCCGCTCATACGCGCGCCGACATCGCGGCGACGCTCGACGCCGCTGCCGCAAGCTTCGCCGGTTAGGGCGCGGCGGACGCAGGCCACCGGCACGAGTGCCGGTCGACAACGGGCGTGGACACGATCCAGCCCATGGCGAGGCGATTGTCTGCCAGCGCGCGCGAAAGCGTCACGCCGATCGGTCATGCGCGCTGCCTAGAATGAGCCGATGCACCTGCACATCCTCGGCATCTGCGGCACGTTCATGGGCGGCCTCGCCGCCCTCGCGCGCGAAGCCGGACATCGTGTCACGGGCTGCGACGCGAACGTCTATCCACCGATGAGCGATCAGCTCGCCGCGCTCGGCATCGAGCTGATCGAAGGCTACGACGCCGGGCAGCTCGAGCTCGCGCCCGATCTCTTCGTCGTCGGCAATGCCATCACGCGCGGCATCCCGCTCATCGAAGCGATTCTCGACGCGGGACGGCCCTACACGAGCGGCCCGCAGTGGCTTGCCGAGCACGTCCTCGCGGGCCGCCACGTCCTTGCTGTCGCAGGCACGCACGGCAAGACGGGAACGACCTCGATGCTCGCCTGGATCCTCGACGCGGCCGGCCGCGCGCCGGGCTTTCTCGTCGGCGGCGTACCGCTCGATTTCGGCGTCTCGGCGCGACTCGGCGAGCCGAGTGCTCCTTTCGTCATCGAGGCCGACGAATACGACACCGCGTTCTTCGACAAGCGCAGCAAGTTCATCCACTACCGGCCCCGCACGGCGATCCTCAACAACCTCGAGTTCGATCATGCCGACATCTTCGACGACCTCGCCGCGATCGAGCGCCAGTTCCACCATCTCGTGCGTACCGTTCCGGGCAACGGCCGGCTCGTCGTCAACGCGCGCGACGAAGCGCTGCAGCGAGTACTGGCCATGGGCTGCTGGAGCGAAGTGCAGCGCTTCGGCGGCAAGAAGGAAGAGCCGGGGATGCTGCGCGCGCGTGGCGAACCGCACACCTTCGACGTGCTGCGCGGCGGGCTCAGAATCGCGCGCGTCGAGTGGTCGCTACTCGGCGAGCACAACCAGATGAACGCCCTCGCTGCCATCGGCGCGGCCGAGCACGTCGGCGTCGCCGCCGAGGTCTCGGCGCGGGCGCTCGGACGCTTTCACAACGTGCGGCGTCGGCTCGAGTTGCGTGGCGAGGCGGCGGGCGTCGCCGTGTATGACGATTTCGCGCACCACCCGACGGCCATGCGCACGACCCTCGACGGTCTGCGCCGCAAGGTCGGCGCGGCGCGCATCCTCGCCGCCTTCGAGCCGCGCTCGAACACCATGAAACTCGGCGCGATGAAGGCGCAGCTGCCGTGGGCACTCGAGGAGGCCGATCTCGCGTTCTGCCATTCCGGCGGCCTCGGCTGGAACGCCGCCGAGGCCTTGCGGCCGCTCGGCGCGCGCGCCTTCGTCGCGCCGACGATCGACGAGCTCGTCTCGCAGATCGTCGCCGCGGCACGGCCGGGCGACCACGTGCTGTGCATGAGCAACGGCAGCTTCGGCGGCGTCCATGCGAAGCTGCTCGCGGCGCTCGCCGCGTCGCGCCCTGCCAGTCCGGCGCGCACCGCGGCGTGAGCACGGCGCCGCGCACCGCGGCGGTCACGCACCTGCTTTATCTGCACGGCTTTCGCTCGTCGCCGCGATCGACGAAGGCGCGCCGCATCGCCGCCTGGGTGGACGGGCAGCGGCCCGATCTCGTATGGGCCTGCCCGCAGCTGCCGCCGTCGCCGCGCGAGGCACTCGACCGCATCGCCGGATCGACCGAGGGCTGGCCGCACGAACGCATGGCAGTGATCGGCAGCTCGCTCGGCGGCTTCTACGCGACGATCGTCGCCGAGCGAACGGGATGCCGCGCCGTGCTGCTCAATCCCGCCGTCGATCCGGCGCGCGATCTCGCCGCGCACATCGGCGAGCAGAAGGCCTGGCACGGCGACGAGCGCTTCTTCTTTCGCGCCGAATATATCGACGAGCTGCTGGCCATCGCGCCGCCGGCACGCCTGAGGCGGCCCGATCGCTACTTCGCCGTCATCGCAAAGGGCGACGAGTTGCTGTCCTGGCGCGAGATGAGCGCTCGCTATGCGGGCTGCCACCTGCGCCTCATCGAAGGCAGCGACCACGCGCTCTCGGATTTCGACGCCTATCTTGCGGAGGTCGTCGCGTTTCTCGGCCTGTGAGCCAAAGCCTCGGCTCTACCAGTGGACGATGGCGTAGATGACGCGGCCCCAGACCTCGACGTTGAACCAGAGCAGCAATGCGAGCCAGAGCCAGTGCCCCAGGCGCCGCGCTCGGCCGAGCCAGACGCTCGAATCTTCGGCGACGTGAAGGGCAAAGCTCAGCAGCGCTCCGACGGCGAACAAGGCACCGAGAACGCCGACGATCCAGCGAAAGACGATCAATGGACGATCATCCCGATTCCGTCAGCCTGAGCACGATCAGGACGGCAAAGAAGACGAGCCCGGCGACGACCGTCCATAGCACGAGGCGAAGGCCGTAGTGGCGATAGCGCGTCTGCCCGCTCACCGCATATGCCGCGAAACATGCGGCGCCGGCGACGAGCAGCAGCAGCAGCAGCGCCCGGAACGCGCCCATCGCCGATCGCCGCCTGTCCTCACCAGGCCGGTGCGAGCTCGGCGAATCCCGCCGGCGCACGAGCCTCGTCGTCGAAGGTGACGACTTCGTAGGCGCTCGCATCCGCAAGCAGGGCGCGAACGAGCCTGTTGTTGAGCGCATGCCCCGATTTGTAGGCGCGATACGAGGCGAGCAGCGGCCGGCCGGCCATCATCATGTCGCCGATCGCATCGAGGATCTTGTGCTTGACGAACTCGTCGTCGTAGCGAAGACCGTCGGTGTTGAGGATCTTGTACTCGTCGACGACGACAACGTTGTCGAGGCTGCCGCCAAGGCCGAGGCCGCGCGAGCGCATGAGGTCGAGCTCCTTCGTGAAGCCGAAGGTGCGCGCCCGCGCGATCTCGCGCTTGTAGCGTGCCGGATCCATCTCGAAGACGAACTGCTGACCGGTCGAGCTGACCGCCGGGTGATCGAACTCGATCTCGAAGGCGAGCTTGTAGCCCTCGTAGGGCTCTAACCGCGCCCACTTCAGCGTCGCGCCCTCGCCCTCGCGGATCTCGACCGGCCGCTTGACGCGGAGGAACCGCTTCGGCGCATCCTGCATGACGATGCCGGCGCTTTGCAGCAGGAACACGAACGAGGCGGCCGAACCATCGAGGATGGGAACCTCCTCGGCCGTGATGTCGACGATCAGGTTATCGAGGCCGAGCCCCGAGCATGCCGAGAGCAGATGCTCGACCGTTTTCACCTTCGGCCCGTCGGGGTCGCCGTTGGCCGAGATCGTCGTCGCCATGCGCGTATCGCAAACCGAGAACGCGTCGGCCTTGATGTCGATCGAGCGCGGCAGGTCGACGCGGCGAAATACGATGCCGGTGTCGGGCGGCGCCGGTCGCAAGGTCATCTCGACGCGCTGCCCGCCGTGCACGCCGACGCCGACCGCGCGGGTCATGGACTTCAGCGTGCGTTGGGCGAGCATGTTGCTTGCGATTGTCGTTGATGCCCTGCGGCCTGTTGAATTCGAAAGCTTTTCGGCCTTCGGAGCGAGGCTCAGGCGCGGCGTGGCCGGGCCGGTGCTTCGCTGCGGCGGTCCCGCTGCGCGGGACTTCCCTGCGATGCTCGGGTCCGCAGAGCCGCCTTGCCGGACCGAGCCGCGCAGGGCAGTCGGGCCGCAGGGCCGGCCGCGAGCGCCTGCCTGCGACCGGGGTGCGCCCGGCGCTGCCGGCGCTCGATCTCGGTCGGGCACAGGCGAAGAAACCGAACTCAATCCGCCTGCTTGCGCAAGAACGCCGGAATCTCGATCTCATCCATCCCGTTGCTCGCCAGCGCGTCGACCTTCGCTGCCGCCGTGCGCCCGTTGCGCCAGACGCTCGGCGTCGTCAAGCCGCTGTAGTCATGCGTCTGCGCCGGCCTCTGCACCTGCTGGCTGAGGACCGGCAGGTTGTCGGTGCCGGTGCGTTGCACGGGCGCGCTGTGCACGACCGTGATCGGCGTCTGCACACGCTGCTTCGCCGGGCTGAGGCCGGTGGCGATGACGGTGACGCGCAGTTGGTCGCCCAGCGATTCGTCGTAGGCCGTGCCATAGATGACATGCGCCTCTTCGGCCGCGTAGCGGCGGATCGCGTTCATCGCGTTGCGGCTTTCGCTCAGCTTGAAGGTGTTGCGGTTGGCCGCGATCAGCACCAGCACGCCGCGCGCGCCCGACAGGTCGATGCCCTCCAGCAAGGGACACGCGACCGCCGCTTCCGCTGCCTTGGCGGCGCGATCCGGGCCCGATGCGATGGCCGTGCCCATCATCGCCTTGCCGGGCTCGCTCATCACCGTCTTCACGTCCTCGAAGTCAACGTTGACGAGGCCGGGGATGTGGATGATGTCGCTGATGCCGCCGACGGCGTTCTTCAGCACGTCGTTGGCGTGGGCGAAGGCCTGGTCCTGCGTCACGTCGTCGCCGAGCACGTCGAGCAGCTTGTCGTTGAGGATGACGATCAGCGAGTCGACGTTGGCTTCGAGCTCGGCGACGCCAGCATCGGCTGCCTTGAGGCGGCGCGGCCCTTCGAAATCGAACGGCTTGGTGACGACGCCGACCGTGAGGATGCCCATCTCGCGCGCCACGCGGGCGATCACCGGCGCCGCGCCCGTGCCCGTGCCTCCACCCATGCCGGCGGTAATGAAGAGCATGTGCGCACCGTCGATCGCCTGGCGGATGCGGTCGACTGCTTCCTCGGCCGCGGCCTTGCCGGCTTCCGGTTTCGCACCGGCGCCGAGCCCGGTCGAGCCGAGCTGGATCAGGTGATGCGCGGCCGAGCGGTTGAGGGCCTGCGCGTCGGTGTTGGCGCAGACGAAGTCCACCCCCTGCACGCCTTCGTCGATCATGTGCTCGACGGCGTTGCCGCCGCCGCCTCCGACGCCGATCACCTTGATCTGCGTGCCCATGCTGAACTCTTCGATCATTTCGATAGCCATCTGTTGCTCCAATCCTTCGTTGCAGTTGCCTTGAGTCTTCAATCGGTCGGTCTTCGGAATACGTTTTGCTTTTTCTCGATCGCGTTCGCGGGGCTCATCCGCTCGGCGGCGGATCGTGAGCGTGGGGCAAGAAATCGGCAGCGCAGGTCTTGTTCGCGATCATGGCCAGGCGTTCAGAAGTTGCCGAGGAACCAGTCCTTGGCGCGGCCGAACAGGGTCTTCACCGAGCCGGCCTGCTGCGCCGCCCGCTGGCCGCGCGTTCGCGCCAATCGCGCTTCCTCGAGCAGGCCCATCACGGTGGCCGAGCGCGGGTTGGCGACCATGTCGTGCAGGGCGCCGCGGTAGGTCGGCGTGCCCTTGCGGACGGGCTTGAGAAAGATGTCTTCGCCGAGCTCGACCATGCCGGGCATCACCGCCGCGCCGCCCGTGATGACGATGCCCGACGAGAGCAGCTCCTCGAAGCCGCTTTCGCGGATGACCTGGTGGACGAGCGAATAGATCTCCTCGATGCGCGGCTCGATCACGCCGGCGAGCGCCTGGCGGCTCAGCATGCGCGGCGGCCGGTCGCCGAGGCCCGGCACCTCGAGCTGCTCGTTCGGGTCGGCCAGCAGTTGCTTGGCGACGCCGTACTCGACCTTGATCTCTTCAGCGTCCTTGGTCGGCGTACGCAGCGCCATCGCGATGTCGCTCGTGATCAGGTCGCCGGCGATCGGGATCACGGCCGTGTGGCGGATCGAGCCGTCGGTGAAGATGGCGACGTCGGTCGTGCCGGCGCCGATGTCGACCAGCGCCACGCCGAGATCCTTCTCGTCGGCGGTCAGTACCGCGTGGCTCGATGCGCTCGGGTTCAGCACCAGCTGATCGACCTCGAGCCCGCAGCGGCGAACGCACTTGACAATGTTCTCGGCCGCGCTCTGCGCCCCCGTGACGATGTGCACCTTCACCTCGAGCCGGCCGCCGCTCATGCCGATCGGCTCCTTCACCTCGTGCCCGTCGATCACGAACTCCTGCGGCTCGACCAGAAGCAGGCGCTGGTCGTTCGGGATGTTGATCGCCTTGGCGGTCTCGACGACTCGGGTCACGTCGACCGGTGTCACTTCCTTGTCGCGCACGATCACCATGCCGGTCGAGTTCTGGCCGCGGATGTGGCTGCCGGTGATTCCGGTGTAGACGCGCGTGATCTTGCAGTCGGCCATCATCTCGGCCTCTTTGAGGGCCTGCTGGATCGATTGCACCGTCGCGTCGATGTTGACGACGACACCGCGCTTCAGGCCGTGCGCCGGCGCGCTGCCGAGGCCGGCAATGCGAAGTTCGCCATCGGGCATCACTTCGGCGACGACCGCCATCACCTTGGCGGTGCCGATGTCGAGACCGACCACCAGGTCCTTCGCTTCCTTGGCCATATGCGTCTTCGCTCCCTTTATTTCTTCTGCGCCGGCTTGTCGGCTGCGTTGACGAGCGTCGAGACGCCTTTCAAGCGCACGGCGTAGCCGTCGACATGGCGAAGGTCGGCGTATTCGAGCGGTCGCCGGTAGCGCCCGGTCACCTGGCCGACGGTCGAGACGAAGCGCTCGGTGCGCGCGAGGATGTCGTCGTCGCTGCCACGACCGATCTCGACGACGGCGCCGCTGTCGAGCGCCGCCTGCCATGAGCCGCGGCTCGAAAGCGAAAGCGTCTCGACACGTGCCTCGAGAGGCGCGAAGGCCGGCTCCAGCCGGTCGAGCATCGCGAGCATGTGCGCCGACGTTCCGTCCGGGCCCTCGAGCGTCGGCAGGGCATCGTCCTCGACGTCGCCGACGTTGGCCTCGAAGACCTCGCCGAAGTTGTTGACGAGCTTTTCGCTACCCGCCTCGCCGCCGCTCCACAGGGCGACCGGCCGATGCTCTTCGAGGCGCACGCGCAGGCGGTTCGGCCAGACGCGCTGCACGACTGCGTGGCGCACCCAGGGCACCGATTCGAAAGCGCGGCGCACCGCGCCGAGATCGAGTGTCAGGAAATTGCCGGCGAGGCGAGGCGCCGCATTGGCGCGGATCGTCGAGACGCTGTTGCGCGCCACGTCGCCGTCGACGCTGATGACGCGGATCGCGAAGAACGGCTGGCGCGCGAGCCAGAGCAAGGCAGCCGCGGCGACGAGCAGCATCGCGACGAAGGCGAGCACGCCAGCGGTCGCGTTCATCAGCCGCACGTCGGGTGGCGTCGCCAGCGCGCGCGTCGAGGACTTTGCCGAGGTTGCCATCGTTCAGACTTTCGCGCCGGGCGCCGGCCGCGGCGGCGGATCGGAATCGAGCGCGGCGGCGGCAACGAGGCCGACGCAGAGCTGCTCGTAGCTGATGCCCGCGGCACGGGCCGAGATCGGCACCAGCGAGTGCGTCGTCATTCCCGGCGAGGTGTTCATCTCGAGCAGGAAGGGCTTCCTGTCCGCGCGGCGCAGCATCAGGTCGGCGCGACCCCAGCCGCGGCAGCCGAGCGTGCGATAGGCGGCGAGCACCAGCTGCTGGATGCCGCCTTCTTCGTCTTCCGATAACCCGCAGGGGCACTCGTAGCGAACGACGGCGGTGAAGTACTTGTTGTGGTAGTCGTACTCGCCTTCGGGTGCGACGATGCGAACGACCGGAAGCGCCTGCGCGGCGGCGCCGGCGCCGAGCACCGGACAGGTCAGCTCGTCGCCTTCGATGAACTCCTCGCAGAGCACGTCGGCGTCGTAGCGGGCGGCGAGCTCGACGGCGCCCTGCATGTCCGAGTAGCCGGCGACCTTGGTGATGCCGATCGACGAGCCTTCGCGCGGCGGCTTGACGATGAGCGGCAGGCCGAGCACGTCGGGAACGGCGCGCGTCTGCTCGCGCGATTGCTGATCGGCGGCCAGGCGAACGAAGCGCGGTGTCGGCAGCCCTTCGCCGATCCAGACGCGCTTGGTCATCACCTTGTCCATGGCGATCGCCGAGGCCATCACGCCCGAGCCGGTGTACGGAATGCCGAGCAGCTCGAGTGCGCCCTGGACGGAGCCGTCTTCGCCGTGCCGCCCGTGCAGGGCGACGAAGCAGCGCGCGAAGCCTTCGCGCTTCAACTCGCCCAGGTCGCGCTCGGCGGGGTCGAAAGCGTGCGCATCGACGCCTTGCGTACGCAGCGCGGCCAGCACGCCCGTGCCCGACATCAGCGAGATCTCTCGCTCGGCCGAGGTGCCGCCCATCAGCACGGCGACCTTGCCGAGCTTGGCGACGTCGACGGTTGCGCTCATTGGGGCTTCCCCAGCATCTCGACCACCTGCGCCGGCACGTTGCCGATCGATCCGGCGCCCATCGAGATGACGACGTCGCCCGCCCTGGCATGCTCGACGATGGTCGCCGCCATCGCCCCGATGTCATCGACGAAGACCGGATCGACCTTTCCGGCCACGCGCAGGGCGCGCGCGAGCGAGCGTCCATCGGCGGCGACGATCGGCGCCTCGCCGGCGGCATAGACCTCGGCGAGCAGCACGGCGTCGGCAGTGCCGATCACTTTCACGAAATCCTCGAAGCAGTCGCGCGTCCGCGTGAAACGATGCGGCTGGAACGCGAGGACGATGCGGCGGCCGGGAAAGGCACCGCGCGCGGCCGCGAGCGTCGCCGCCATCTCGACGGGGTGGTGGCCGTAGTCGTCGATCAGCGCGAAATGGCCTTCGCCATCGCGCGTGGCGTGCTCGCCATAGCTCTGGAAACGTCGCGCGACGCCGTCGAATTCGGCAAGACCTTTCACCACGGGCGCATCGGGCAGCTCGAGCTCGGCGGCAACCGCGATCGCGGCGAGCGCGTTCAGCACGTTATGGTCACCCGGAAGGTTCAGTGTGACCATCAGTTCGGGCATGCGCACGCCGTTCCTGCGCTGCACCGTGAAGCGCATCGTTCCCGCGTCGGCGACGACGTTGACGGCCCGGATCATCGCGTCGGCGCCGAAGCCGTAGGTGACGATCGGCCGCGACACCATCGGCATGATCGAGCGCACGCCCGGATCGTCGGCGCAGAGGATGGCGGCGCCGTAGAACGGCATCTTGTGGATGAACTCGACGAAGGCCTGCTTCAGCCTGGCGAAGTCGTGGCCATAGGTGTCCATGTGATCGGCGTCGATGTTCGTGACGACGGCCATCACCGGCAGCAGATTGAGGAAGGACGCATCCGACTCGTCGGCCTCGACCACGATGTAGTCGCCTGCTCCCAGACGCGAGTGCGCGCCGGCGGCATTGAGCCGGCCGCCGATGACGAAGGTCGGGTCGACGCCGGCCTCGGCGAGCACGCTGGTGACGAGCGAGGTCGTCGTCGTCTTGCCGTGCGTTCCGGCGATGGCGATGCCCTGCTTCAGGCGCATCAGTTCGGCGAGCATGACGGCGCGCGGCACGACCGGAATGCGCTGGCTCCGCGCCGCCATGACTTCGGGGTTGTCGCTTTTGACGGCGCTCGACGTGACCACGGCCTCGGCGCCGGCGATGTGGCTGGCATCGTGGCCGATGTCGACGCGGATGCCGAGCCCGGCGAGCGAGCGCGTCGTCGCGCTATCGGTCAGGTCGGAACCCGAGACGCGATAGCCGAGGTTGTGCAGCACTTCGGCGATGCCGCTCATGCCGGCACCCCCGATGCCGACGAAGTGGATGTGCTTGACCGCGTGCTTCATCGCGCCCCCGAGGCGCTGCGCGCCGGCCCCTCATGGGGACGCGAGCGGCTTGGGACCTGCCCGGCGCCGCTCATGCCGCCACCATCGCTTCGATCTCGTCGGCGACGCGCGCCGCCGCGTGCGGCCGGGCCAGCGAGCGCGCCCTCGTCGCCATCGCGAGCAAGGCGTCGCGCGTCAGGCCGGCGATGAGATCGGCCAGCCGCCGCGGCGAGAGCTCGGCCTGCGGCAGGTGGATGGCAGCGCCGTGGCCGGCCAACCACGCGGCGTTGTCGCGCTGGTGCGCCGTCGTGCTGACGACGAGCGGCACCAGCACCGCCGGCACGCCGGCCGCGCAGAGCTCGCTCACCGTGATGGCGCCGGCGCGGCAGACAACGAGGTCGCACGCGGCGAGGCGATCCGCCATGTCGTCGATGAAGGGCAGCACCTCGGCCTTGGCGCCACCGCTCGCGTAGGCGCTGCGCACGCTCGCCTGGCTCGCCTCGCCGGTCTGGTGCGTCACCTGCGGCCGCTCGCCTCCCGCGAGCAGCGCGATCGCCTGCGGCACGCATTCGTTGAGCACGCGCGCGCCGAGGCTGCCGCCGACGACGAGCAGGCGCAGCGTGCCGGTGCGACCGGCGAAGCGCTCGTCCGGCGCGGCAATCGATTCGATCTCGGCGCGCACCGGGTTGCCGGTGACGACCGCCTTCTTGCCCATCGCCTCGGCCGACGTGCCGGCAAAGCCGAAAGCGATCTTGCGCGCCGCGCCACGCAGGGCCTTGTTGCTGAGCAGGAGCGTGGCGTCGGCGTTGACAAGGAGCAGCGGCTTGCCGAGCAGCCACGCTGTCCAGCCGCCGGGAAAGCACACGTAGCCGCCCATGCCGAGCACGGCGTCGGCTCGCCGGCGCGCGAGGATGCGCGCGCAGGTCCAAAAGGCGACGAAAAGCTGCAGGACGCCGAGCGCATTCTTCAGCAGGCCCTTGCCACGCAGGCCCGCGAACGAGACGCGGTCGAGCGCGATGCCGCGCTGCGGGACGAGCTTGTTCTCGAGCCCGGCGGTCGTGCCGAGCCAGCTCACGCTCCAGCCGCGGCGCCGCATCTCGTCGGCCACTGCGAGCCCGGGCATCACGTGGCCGCCGGTGCCCGCCGCCATGATGACGAGATGGCGCAGCTTCATGCGCGCCCCCCGCGCATCAGTGGTCGGTTCTGGTTGCGGCACGCGCACGGCGTGCGCTTCNNCGGGCCTTGGCTGCACCAAGTCGCGGCCCTCATGCGCGGCCTCCGCGCATGAGCTGCCTGTTTTCGATGTCGATCCGGATCACGATCGCGAGCGCGATCATGTTCATGACGATGGCCGAGCCACCGTAGCTCATCAGCGGCAGCGTCAGCCCCTTGGTCGGCAGGACGCCGAGATTGACGCCGATGTTGATGAAAGCCTGGCCGCCGAACCAGATGCCGACGCCTTGCGCGAAGAGGCCGGCGAAGACGCGGTCGAGCGCGATCGCCTGGCGGCCGATGTGAAAGAGCCTTCGCGCCAGCCAGAAGAAGGCGAAGATGACCGAGGCGACGCCGACGAAGCCGAGCTCCTCGCCGATCACGGCGAGCAGGAAGTCGGTGTGCGCTTCCGGCAGGTAGTGGAGCTTTTCGATGCTCGAGCCCAGCCCCTGGCCGAAGATCTCGCCGCGGCCGAAGGCGATGAGCGAGTGCGAAAGCTGGTAGGCCTTGCCGAGCGTGTACTTGTCGTCCCACGGATTGAGGTAGGCGAAGATGCGCTCGCGCCGCCAGTCCGACAGCGTGATCATCAGCACGAAGGCGCCGGTGAGCACGGCGCTGACGATGAGGAACATTCGGCCGTTGACGCCGCCGAGAAAAAGGATGCCCATCGCGATGATCGCGATGACGAGAAAGGCGCCCATATCCGGCTCGGCGAGCAGGAGCACACCGACGACGGCGAGCGAGAGCGCCATCGGCAGGACGGCGCGGAAGAAGTTTTCTTTCACGTCCATGCGCCGCACCATGTAGCCGGCGGCGTACATCGCGATGGCGAGCTTGCAGAGCTCCGACGGCTGAAAGCTCATGACGACGAGCGGAATCCAGCGGCGTGCGCCGTTGACGCCCTTGCCGATGAAAGGCAGCAGCACGAGCACGAGCAGGAGCAGCGCCGCGACGAAGATCCACGGCGAGAGCTTCTCCCAGAAGACAACCGGCACCTGCACGACGATCAGGGCGATCAGCACCGAGAGGCTGAGGAAGAGCAGGTGTCGCGTCAGGAAGTAGGTCGGCGTGTAGCGCGCGAACTTCGGGTTGTCGGGCATCGCCACCGACGCGCTGTAGACCATGACGAGGCCCAGCGCGAGCAGGGCGATGACGACGCAGACGAGCGTTCGGTCGAAGCTCGAGAGGCGCGCCGGCTGGCCACGGTCGACGCTGATCCACTCACGCACGGGAATGGCCTCGGCGACGACGCGAGGGCTTCGATCGGCCGGCGGCGACGGCGTGCGCCGTCTGGGAGCGGACGCGCCGAGACGCGCACGCCAGGTCTGGAAGACGCCGGCGATGGCGGCGCTCATTGACGCCGCCACGCTTGCGGCCGTGCCGCTGCGCTGCCCTCCGGAAGGGGCGCTCGCGCCCTGGGGCGGTCCGGCGGCGCTCATGCCAGCACGCCCCTTCGCCCGGCGACCGCGTGCACCGCGGCGACGAAGACTTCGGCGCGATGCGCGTAGTTTCGGAACATGTCGAGGCTGGCGCAGGCCGGGCTCAACAGGACCGCGTCGCCGCGCTCGGCGCGCGCGAACGCCGCGTCGACGGCGGCTTCGAGCGTCGCGCAACGCTCGAATGCAATGCCGGCCGCCGCGACGACGCGCTCGATCACCTCGGCATCGCGGCCGATCGTCACCGCGGCCCGCGCGTGGCGGGCCAGCGCTGCGCCGAGCGGCGCGAAATCCTGTCCCTTGCCGTCGCCGCCGAGGATGACGACGAGCTTTGCCGGTGCGCGCTCGACGCCAAGGCCTTCGAGCGCCGCGAGCGTCGCGCCGACATTGGTTCCCTTGCTGTCGTCGAAGGCATCGACACCGTCGACGGCGGCGACGAATTCGACGCGATGCCGCTCGCCGCGGTATTCGCGCAAGGCGTGCAGCATCGGCGCGAGCGGGCAGCCGATGGCCGTGGCGAGCGCGAGCGCGGCCAGCGCATTGAGCGCGTTGTGCCGGCCGCGGACGCGCAGCGCGTCGGCGGGCATGAGGTGCTGCAGGGTGAGCTCGCGCGGCGAGACGTCGTCGTCGCGCGCCCGGGCCAGCCAGGACATGTCGTTCTCGACCACGAGGCCCCAGTCGCCCGGCCGCTCGGGCGCCTGGGCGCCGAAGCTGACGACGCGGCGCGGCACGACGCGCGGAGCCCGCCCTTTCCTGCCCGGCATCGTCTCAGGCGCGGGCACCAGGCGCATCGCCGCGGCGTCGTCGCGGTTGACGACGACGATCGCGTGCCGGCCGAAGACCTTGGCCTTGGCCTGGCCATACGCCGCCATCGAGCCGTGCCAGTCGAGGTGGTCTTCGCTGAGGTTGAGAAGCGCCGCCGCGTCGGCATCGAAGCGCGAGCTAGCGGCCAGCTGGAAGCTCGACAGCTCGAGCACCCACGCCTCAGGCAGGCGCTCGCGCAGCGTCTCGGGCGCCCCGGCGTCGATCGCGTCGGCCAGCGTCTGCAGCATCGTCGGGCCGATGTTGCCGGCGGCCGCGACTGTCTTTCCACTGCGCTCGATGAGGAGCGCGGCCATCGCGGTCGTCGTCGTCTTGCCGTTCGTGCCGGTGACGGCGATGACGGGCGAGCGTCCGGGAACCAACGCGTCGGCGCCGATCTCGCGCGCGAAAATTTCCATGTCGCCGATCACTTCGACGCGGTGCAGTTTGGCGCGCAGCACGATGTCGTGCGGCTTGGGGTGGGTGAGCGGCACGCCGGGCGAGAGCACCAGCGTCTTCATCTTGGTCCAGGGCCAGTCGACGAACGGCACGACCGTCGCGCCTTCGGCTTCGGCCGCCCTGCGCGCATCTTCCTTGTCGTCCCAGGCAAAGACATTCGCGCCGCCCTGCTTGAGCGCGCGCACGGTCGCAATGCCGCTGCGCGCCAGCCCGAAAACGCCGACGTCGGCCTGTTCGAAGGAGCGCGCGGCGATCATCTGAGTTTCAGCGTCGCAAGACCGAAGAGCGCAAGGACAACCGCGACAATCCAGAAGCGGATGACGATGGTCGGCTCCTTCCAGCCCAGCTGTTCGAAATGATGATGGATCGGCGCCATGCGGA
>PLZH01000047.1:3818-9303 GCA_003152055.1 Burkholderiales bacterium | reverse complement strand
CGTCGGTGAAGTTCACCGCATTGGCTGCGCCGGCGATGACGCAGCCGCCGACGACGATGAAGAACAGTCCGAACGGGATCAGGAGCGACTTGAAGAACGGCACGGTCAGCGTGCCGATCAGCGTGGGATCTTCCAGCCGCATGATGGCTGCCGTGGCCGCGAACGCGACGCCGAACTCCACGCCGAGGCGGATGACGCCGCTGACGCCGTCCGACGACCGCTTGCTGACTTTCAGATAGTCGTCGGCAAAACCCAGAAGGCCATAGGCGAGCGTGACGGTGAGCGCGATCCAGACATATTCATTGGACAGGTTCGCCCACAAAATCGTGGAGATGACCCATGGCAGAAGGATCAGCAGTCCGCCCATGGTCGGCGTGCCCTGCNNGAGCGGAAGGTGAGATATTTGAACAGGCGGAAGAATGCGAGCTGATCGGTGTGCGTGAGCAGCGTCAGATAATAGAGCATGACCTATGCACCCCGCGCTTTCAGCGCGTCGATGATGACCGCCATCTTGCTGCCCAGTGATCCTTTGACCAGAACCGTGTCGCCCGGCTTGAGCGCAGCCATGAGTGTCGCCGCGAGCTCTGCGGACGTGGCCGCATAGCCACCGCGGCGCGAGGCCGGAAGCACATCCCACAGCGACTTCATCTGCGTGCCGCACACAAATACGAGATCGGCGCGCGCCCGCTCGATCGGCTCGGCAAGGCCGGTATGGTGCGCGATGCCGTCCGGACCCATTTCGAGCATGTCGCCGAGCACTGCGATGCGCCGCCCCTTCGCGCTGCCAAGCAGTGCCAGCGCCGCGGACATCGACGCGGGATTGGCGTTGTAGCTTTCGTCGATCACGTCGACACCGCCGGCGGTAAAGCGGGCGCCGCGGCCCTTGAGAGCCGTGAACTGGCGAAGCGCGGCGGCGGCGTTCAGAACGTCGCCGTCGGCCATCGCGACCGCAAGAAGTGCGCCGACCGCATTTTCCGCAACATGTTTTCCCGGCGCGCCGAT
The DNA here is from genome assembly GCA_003152055.1 of Burkholderiales bacterium. Classification (GTDB taxonomy): domain Bacteria; phylum Pseudomonadota; class Gammaproteobacteria; order Burkholderiales; family Burkholderiaceae_C; genus Schlegelella_A. Next base: position 8,301 of record PLZH01000047.1, on the reverse strand, counting down.
GCGGAATTCGACCGGCGTGCCGCAGATATCGGCCTTGATATGCGCGCCGTCTTCAACTTCGGCGTAATCCGTCAGCCGCGCATCGCTGTGGGTGTTCGCGCCGAATTTCAGGACGCGCGAGACATGCGCCTGGCGCGCGCGGGCGACAAGCCGCTCGGCATAGGGACTGTCGGCGGGGATCAGCGCAGCCCCACCGGGAGCGATACCTTCGAAGATTTCCGACTTGGCGTCCGCGATCGCTTCGCAGGTTCCGAAGAATTCCAGATGCGCCGGNNAGGCTCAGCGGCACGCCCCAGTGATTGTTGTAGGACGCCGCCGAGGCGTGCGTCGCGCCGAGTGCGCCCAGAGCGATGCGCAGGATTTCCTTTGTCGTTGTCTTTCCGGCACTGCCGGTGACAGCGATGATCCTCGCATCCGAGCGCGCACGCGCCGCCACCGCGAGATCTTCGAGGGCCCGTTGCGTGTTCGCGACCGTCAAAAGCGCAAGGGTGCTTGCCACGTCGGCCGGGCGATGCGTTACCAGGGCCGCGCCGGCGCCCGCATCGAATGCCGACTTCACAAAGTCATGGCCATCACGACTTTCGCCCCTGAGCGCGACGAACAGGTCATTCTTCCTCAACGTGCGCGTGTCGATCGAAAGACCGTTCACTTCGAAGATTCGGGATGGGATGCCGAGCGTTGCGCCCTGCGCTTCCTCGGAGGTCCATAGCGCGGTCATGCGGCGCGCCCTCCAAGCGATATCGCAGCCTTCACCGCTTCGTCACGATCCGAGAACGGACGCACTTCGCTGCCGACGATCTGCCCGGTCTCGTGGCCCTTGCCAGCGATGATCAGTATGTCGCCGCTCTTGAGCGTCGCGATGCCGACGCGGATCGCTTCCGCGCGGTCGCCGATCTCGCGTGCTCCCGGTGCGCCGGCAAGCGCTTCCTTGCGAATGGCGGCCGCATCCTCGCTGCGCGGATTGTCGTCGGTGACGATGACGATATCGGCGTGCTTCGCCGCCGCCTCGCCCATCAGAGGACGCTTGCCCTTGTCGCGGTCACCGCCGCAACCAAAGATGACGTGCAATTTGCCCGTCACATGCGGACGGATCGCGTCGAGAACCTTCTCCAGCGAATCCGGCGTGTGCGCATAATCGACATAGATCGGAGCACCGGATACAGCGTAAGCGACTTTCTCAAGCCGGCCTGGCGCGCCCTTCAGATGTTCGAGCGCAGCAAAGACCTTCGCAGGTTCTTCTCCAAGCCCAATCACAAGGCCGGCAGCGACGAGTGCGTTCGACGCCTGGAAGCTTCCCGCCAATGGAAGCGCGACCGAATAGATGTGACCGTCATGTTCGAGTTTCAAGGTCTGTCCGTCGATGCGGCCTTCGCGTGACACAAGTTTTATCGTGTCACCCGTCTCGCCGACCGTCAGTACTTTCAATCCACGCGCCCTTGCGGCCGCGAGAAAGCGATCTGCATGCGCAGCGTCGCTGTTGATGACCGCGATTCCGTCGGCGCGCACGACTTCGCTGAAGAGGCGCAGCTTGGCGGCGAGGTAATGCTCGAAGTCCGCATGGTAGTCCATATGATCGCGGGTGATGTTCGTGAAACCGGCCGCGGCAATATCGACACCGTCGAGGCGATATTGGTCCAGGCCGTGGCTGGAAGCTTCCAGCGCAAGGTGATCGACGCCATCCTGTTTCAATTGCGCGAGCAGGCGGTGAATCTCGATCGGATCGGGTGTCGTGTGCTTGAGAGGAATCTCGCCCCTCGGCGTGACGACGCCGACCGTGCCGAGGCTCGCCGCCGGTTTGCCGAGTGCGGCCCAGATCTCGCGCACAAAAGCGACGATGGACGACTTGCCCTTTGTGCCGGTGACGGCGGCGACGATTTTCGGCTGTGCCTTGAAGAACGCGGCGGCATGGCGCGACAGCGCGAGACGCGGATTGTCGGCGGCGATGAAGCGCACGCCTTGCGCATCGGCCTCGGCCTTTACGTCAGGACGTCCGAGCACGGCGATCGCGCCGCGCGCGACCGCGTCCTTCACGAAGGCCGCGCCATTGGCCTTCGTTCCCGGAAGTGCAGCAAACAAGTAACCGGGTTTGACCTCGCGGCTGTCGCTCGCGAGCCCGGCAAATTCGATCGACGCCTGCATGGCGCTCTTGACCACCTTACCCGCCGTGATACTCGCTCCAGATTGTGGTGCCATTATGTGTTCTCACGCGCCACCGTGACCGGTTTTTGCGCAACGCCCAGCAACGGGGCGATGCGTGAGATCACACGTCCTGCGAGCGGCGCGGCGGTCGATCCGGCAAGCGCAATGCCACCGGTCTCCTTGGTCCCATGCGGCTCGTCCAGCAGAACGAAGACAACATAGCGCGGATCCTCGATCGGGAACGTGGCAAAAAACGATGTCACAAGGACATGCGACTGATAGCCGTGTTTGCCGGGTTTTTCGGCCGATCCGGTCTTCCCGCCGACGTCATAGCCCGCAATATCGGCCTTCCGTCCGGTACCGTTCGTCACGACATAGCGCAGAAGTCCGCGCAGTTCGGCGCTCGTCTCGGGCGAAATGACCTGAGCCCCACGGCGGTCGGCACTGGTCTTGAGGAAGGTCGGGATGATGCGCCGGCCGCCATTCACGACCGAAGCGGCAGCAGAGACATAGGCCAGCGGCTCGACGGCGATGCCATGACCAAAACCGATGGTTGCAGTCTCGATGATGCCCCAGTGGTCCGGATAGAGCGGGCGCGCAAATTCGGGCAGTTCGCTGTGCAGCGTGCTGAGCAGGCCAAGGCCGGAAAGGAACGCCGCCTGGCGCACCGGACCCGAGCGCAGCGCGATCTGCGCCGTGCCGATGTTGGAGGAGTGCGCCAGCACATCGCGCGCCGTCAACGTCGCCGGCATATGCTCGGCCTCGTGAATCGTGAACTTGCCGATGTGATAGCCGTTGCCGATGGCGAAGACTTCGTCGGGCCGCGTCGTGTGATCCTGCAGCGCCAGCGCGAACGACAGCACCTTGAACACCGAGCCGAGTTCATAGCGATCCGCCGCCATGATGTTGTGGTCGGTATCTTCGCCCGTGAACTTGCGGAAGTTGGGATCGAAGTCGGGCAGCGACACCATGCCGATGACCTCGCCCGTGCGCACATCCATCACGATGCCGCCCGCCTTCTTGGCGTGGAACATCTGGCGGCTGGCTTCGACTTCCGAAGCGAGAATGTACTGCACGCGCATATCGACGGAGAGCTGCACCGGCGCGTTCGCCGTTGAGTCGCGCAGCCGCGGCTCCAGACCTTGTTCGAGTCCGGAGACGCCCTTGCCGTCCGGATCGGTCACGCCGAGAAGCTGCGCCGTCGCGCGGCCATCGGGATAGAAACGCTTCGCCGCCGGCTCGAACTCAAGCCCCGGCAGCCCCAGGTGCATGACATTGTCCTGCACGTCGGGCGAAAGTCGGCGCGCGACGAGCACATAAGGGTGCTTGGTGTTGTTGAAACCATCGATCAGGCGCGCATAGTCCGCGCCGGTAACACGGGCGAGGTCACGCGCCGCGCCTTCCTTGTCCTCCAGCGTGTGCGGCCGCGCATAGAGATCGACGACGGGCAGATCGCGCGCCAAAAGCTCGCCATTGCGGTCGACCATGTCCCCGCGTGCAATCAGGGTCTGACCTGTCGGATCGATGCCGTCTTCATGCGGCTTGAAGAGCGTCACATCCACGAGCCGCACGCCGACCAGGGCAAACGCCGCCGCACAGAACACTGCGCCGATGACGATGCGTCGCTGGTAGATCGTGGGGCCCTGGATCATCCGGCCTAGAGTCCGCTGTGTCCGGCTGTCGGTTCCGTTGCCTGCGCGCTCGCCTGAGCGATCGGGCTGTTGTTCAGCGGTGCGTCGTCGCCGCGGCGCGGCAGAGAGTCGAAGGACGACATCTGCGCTGCCGGCGTGCCAGTCAGGCCGAGGTGAGTTGCCGCCAGTTCCTGGATGCGTGCGGGGCCCGCGACGCGCTCCCATTCGGTCTGCAGCACACTGATCGTGGAATGTTCCTGAACGATCTGGCGATTGACGCGGTTGAGCTCGACGCTGGCGACACGCGTCTCTTCCGACACGTGATAGAGCGCCAGGATCGAAAGCCCCATGAGAGCTACGCAGAGAGTGTTGAGGATGCGAACCATGATGGACTCCTAGGCCGCGATACGAACAGCCGCGCGAAGCCGGGCAGACCTGGCGCGGGGATTGGATTCGATTTCACGAGCATCCGGCGTGAGCGGACGATGCGTGAGAAGCTGAAAGTCGGCATCGCGACGCGTATCGGGCGCATGGCGCGAGGCGCGCGGCGCTGTCGTGCTGCGCGCGCTGAGGAACTGCTTGACGATGCGGTCTTCCAGCGAATGGAAGGCAACGACCACGAGGCGTCCGCCGGGCAGCAATGCGCGCCTGGAGGCTTCGAGGCCCCGCGTCAGCTCGCCGAGCTCGTCGTTCACATGGATGCGCAGCGCCTG
>PLZH01000047.1:0-3773 GCA_003152055.1 Burkholderiales bacterium | reverse complement strand
TCGCGGCTCATGCGCATGTCGAGCGGGCCGTCGGCACGGAACGAGAAGCCGCGCTCCGGCTCGTCGAACTGGAATGACGAGACGCCGAGATCGAGCACGACGCCGTTGGTGCGCGCGCCGCCGAGCAGCGAGTCAAGCTGAGAGAACTCGCCCTGGACCAGGGTCAGGCGTCCGCCGAATTGCGAAACCAGCTTCTGGCCGCGCGCAATCGCATCGGGATCGCGGTCGATGCCGAGCACGCGGCAGTCCGCGGCTTCGAGGATGGCGCGCGTGTAGCCGCCGCCGCCGAACGTGCCGTCGACATAATGCTCGCCATCCTTGGGCGAAAGCATCGCGAGCACTTCCTGCAGCATCACGGGAAGATGGCCGTTCATGCGCCGCCTCCCGCCAGCCTGGCGATTTCGCGTTCGCGCGCGGCCTTCATGCGCGCGATGCGTTCGGCATCGATCGGTGCGAAGCGTTCTGAGTCCCAGATCTGGAACTTCTGCGACATGCCGACGAAAACGATCTTCTCCTTGAGGCCGGCATGTTCGATCATCGCATCGGGAAGGCGCACGCGGCCCGGCTCATCCATCGGCAGGAGCTGCGAGCGCGAGATGATCGCGTAGGCCGTGTCGTCATGCGCAACCGACAGGAACGGATCGAGCGAAGACAGCCGCGCATGCAGCGCGTCGAGCACGCTTTGACCGAAGCCTTCGAGCGCGCCTTCGAAGAAGGACGGGCAGATGTAGACGCCGTTGGTGTTCTGCGTCGCGAGGATCTGGCGATAGGGCGCAGGAATGCACACCCGCCCTTTGCTATCGAGCGTACCCATCACCGTCGACATGAACGGCTGGATGGACATGGATTGCGTCTAACCCCCCTCGTGTCCCAAGGGGCTTTGAGGTGGCACAACCACCCCGGCGAGAACCGCTCTAGTTCAAGCCACTGGGACAGCATGGGATAGCATGGGAAATGACGCGGGGTCAATCAAAAAGCATAGGAAATTGAGGGGCTTGTGACATCTACCTATGGAATCGACTCGTCTAGCTGTGGTGGTCGCGGAACAAATGCGAAACGCGTCAACATTGCCTTTACCTCGGTAAAAATTGTCTTAACAAACGCCCGTAGAAATTATTCCTAGCAGCTTCGGGCTGACTTCTTTCCTGCACGCAGGAGTTGCAGCGATTCGCGCCATGCGAACTCCCGCCCTGCCCCATGCGCAACCATGTCTGGCGAGCATGCCGTTTCGGGAGCATGCAGCCGCGACGTTTCCGGAGCACTCCATGACCGACACCATCACACTGCGCGCCATCGTCCACGTGATCGGCGGACGCGGCGAACCGATCGACGATGACTGGGACAAGGTCGAGGCGACGATCGCGCTTGATCCCGGACAGTTCAAAGCGGATGCGACGGCGAGCCTCGCAGAATTCTCCCACATCGAAGTCGTGTTCCACTTCAACCAGGTGCCGGACGAGGAGATCAACACAGGTGCGCGCCATCCGCGCGGCCGCAAGGACTGGCCGCTTGTCGGCATCTTCGCGCAGCGCGGCAAGGGCCGGCCCAACCGCATCGGCGTGACGGTGTGCTGGCTACTTTCCGCGGACGGGCTGAACCTTCGCGTGAAGGGCCTCGACGCCATCGACGGAACGCCGGTGATCGATATAAAGCCCGTCATGAAAGGCTTTCTGCCACGCGGCGAGGTGCGCGAGCCGGTCTGGGCGAAGGAACTGATGGACGGCTATTGGTGACCAAGTTCTGGTAGGTCTTCACGGCTTCACCACATCGTACTGTTTTCGAGTTTTTTCGATTCACCCCTCCTTCCATCCTTCGACAAGCTCAGGATGAGAAGCAAAAAATATGGCCCTCACCCTGAGCTTGCCGAAGAGCGAGGGCCCCGTGCCGATCGTGAGCTCCACGCCAAGTGAGTGTTTCCGCTCGATCCGCGCACCTTCGAATGTCGAGTTTTGGGCATTTCACAACTCCGCTCCGCTGAAAAAAATCGCGCGCTCGCGCCGACGCAGTTCCACGTTCCGCCGCACCGCGCCGGTTGAAAGAAAGGGGCGGCGCGGGACGCCTCGGCGTCGCGCTGTCCATGTTTTGCTGCTCTTTGGAAGCAGCAGGATTGGGATGCGAGGCATCCCGCGCCCGGCGATTTTCGGCCGATGAGCTCGCATATCGCGCACCTCTTTCGAGACGCACTGTGGAGCGGCCTCCACGACCAAAGAAGCTCCGGCCCGTCGGCCTCGGGAGTGGTCGCCTGCGAGTCACCGACCTTTGCGCGCTGCGCGGATCGTTAGCCCGCGTGCACCCAAACGCCGATCCGCACCCGCGGGGCCGGACGGTCCGGACCGCCCCCTGTTGGATGGGACAGACTGCGATTTGGGAAACAAACCCTTGTATTCAAGACTCGCGCGTAGATTTACGGAAGAAATATCACGGACAAGCCGTCAGTCGCAGGACGTTGTAATCAATTGTCGCTCAAGTCATCTGCGGATTTCTATCGTGACAGTTTTTCCAAAGATCCGGATCAATTTACGACATATCGCGCCCAGCCTAGCCGTGCGGCAGACTTGGGGGCACTAATGGCATTCGAACTCGACAGCAATGCCCTCAACGCCGTGTTCAGGCTGCCCTCGCCGGATGGAGCATTCGACGAAGCGCTTGCGGCCTATCTCGGGCAATTGGGCCAGCGCCGAAAGTCGGTGATTTTTGCGTTCCCGCCGAAAGCGGCCGGAACGTTCTTGCGCTCTGCCGCAATCGAAGCTGTGGACGGGCAGCTCATGCGCATCGTTCACGCCTATGGCGGGCGCGATGGCACGCCCTATCTGCCGGTATTCGTTCTGTATCTGGCGGTCGGCTTTCTCGACTCCACTCTTGTCTCGCACATTCACATGCAGGCGCTGCCGGCCAACTGTCATTTCATCGACACGCTCGATCTCAAGCCTGTCATCATGCTGCGCAGCGTTCCGGACATGCTGCTCTCCTACCTCGATATGCTCGAGAATGAGCCGATCACGCCGGATCGATGGCTGAACGGTTACATTCCTCCCAAGTTCGCCGATCTGGACGACGAGGCCAAGGGCGACTTCGTCGTCGACATGCTCGGTCCGTGGTACGCCAGCTACTATGCCACCTGGTTCGACTATGCCGCGCAGGCGCCGGGTCGCGTCTGCGCAATCCGCTATGCGGATTTCAAGCGCGATCCCGCCGAAGCGCTCGGAGAAGCGCTCAGACATTCGGGTCTGGAGCGGACACGAGAAGAATGCGAGAGGGCGATCGCCGCGACATGGCCCGACCGCGACTCCTTACGGTTCAATATCGGTGAGACGGGCCGCGGCGCAACGCGCTTCAATGCGCGTCAGCGCGAGAAACTCGAGACGATGCTCTTTCGGCACTACGACCTCGAGCCGTACCGGCACGAACTGATGCCGCAGGCGGCGTAACCGCGTTTCGCGCGCCCAGGCTGAAAGGACGACATGTTCCTGCTTGTGGTTGCGACGTTTCTCGCCCTGCTGATTCCGGTGCTGACGCTCGGCGCTTTTCTCTCGGACCTATGGCGTGCACGCAACGCGGTGCGCTCGCGCCGAGAACGCAAATGGCCAAAGGCGGCGCCACGGCAAGGTGAGTAGTTCAGCTCTCGAATGACGATGCGCAAAAAGGCGATCGCGAGGGAGCGGTCGCGCCCTACTCGTTGCCGCCGTTGCGCCAGCGCGTGACGATGGCGTCGAGCGCATTGCGCTCGAGCTTCTGCGTCTTCCAGGCCTTGGAGAAGCCGGCGTTCATGTTCT
>PLZH01000050.1 GCA_003152055.1 Burkholderiales bacterium | reverse complement strand
CGCCTCTCCCATGAGCGAAGTCATGAACACGCAAAAGACGGCCGAGAATTCGACACCTGCGCGTGTAGGCGACCCGAGTGACGCTCACTCAGAATCGCCGATTTCACGCCGTCTGATCGTCAAGGCGGCGCTCACCTTGCCAGTCCTCGGCGTGATCGGCTGCACCCGGGTCGCGGCCGATTCGGCGGCGCCAGTCAAACCCATCTTCTTCGACGCTGCCGAACGCAATTTCATCGATGCGGCCACGCAGCGTCTCATCCCCGATGGCGACGACGGGCTCGGCGCCAAGGCCGCCAGGGTCGGCGAGTTCATCGACCGGCAACTTGCCGGCGTGTACGGACGTGCGGCGACCTGGTACATGCAGGGCCCCTGGAAGAAGGGGACGCCCGAGCAAGGCTATCAGCTCGCCTTGACGCCTGCGGAGCTCTACCGCACAGCGATCCGCGCCATCGACGGGCATTGCCAGGACAGCTATGGCCAGGTCTTCGCGGCATTGGCTCCGGCCGAGCAGGACAAGCTGTTGCACGCGCTCGAAAAAGGCGAGATCGAGCTGCCAGACACATCGGCCAAGGAGTTCTTCGACATGCTCCTGAAAAATACGCAAGAGGGCTTTCTCGCCGACCCGCTCTACGGAGGAAACCGCAACTTCGCCGGCTGGCGACTGATCGGTTTTCCGGGCCCGCGCTACAACTACGTTTTCGAGATCACGCAGTACGGCAAGCCCTACCCGCTGCCGACGGTCGGCCTGCTCGGACGCGACGGCAACCAGGTCTGGAGCTGAATCGTGGCCACAAAGCTCCCTCGGGTCGATGTCGTTCTGGTGGGCTTCGGATGGACCGCTTCGATCCTCGGCCACGAGCTCACCGAAGCCGGCCTCAACGTTCTCGCGCTCGAACGAGGCAAGTTCCGCGACACGGTGCCGGACTTTGCGACGACGCACATCCAAGACGAATACAAATACGCGGTTCGCAACAGCCTCTTCGAGGACCCGGCGCGCGAGACGCTCACGTTTCGCAATTCGATCGACCAGGAAGCGCTGCCGATGCGCCACCTGGGCTCGTTTCGCCCAGGGTCAGGGGTCGGCGGCGCAGGCGTGCACTGGAACGGCCAGACCTGGCGCTTCCTGCCCACCGACTTCAAGATCCGCAGTCACACCGAAGAACGCTACGGCAAGAATTTCATTCCCGCCGACATGACGATCCAGGACTGGGGCGTCACCTACGAGGAGCTCGAGCCTTACTACGACAAGTTCGAGTACCTCTGCGGCATCTCCGGCCAGGCTGGCAACATCAAGGGCGAGATCCAGTCCGGTGGCAATCCGTTCGAGGGTGCACGTGCGCGCGGCTACCCGCTGCCGCCGCTGGCGCGCAGCGCGGCGACCGTGCTCTTCGACAAGGCGGCCCGCGAAGTCGGGTTCAAGCCCTTTCCCTGCGCCGCCGCAAACACCTCGGAGCCCTATCTGAACCCGCTTGGCGTGCAGATGGGCAAGTGCACGTTCTGCGGCTACTGTGAATGGTTCGGCTGCGGCAACTATTCGAAAGCGTCGCCGCAATCGACCATCCTGCCGGTGTTGTTGCCGAAGAAAAACTTCTCCTACCGTACCGGCTGCGATGTGACCCGCGTCAACCTAGATGCCTCGGGCAAGCGGGCGACAGGGGTGACTTATGTGGACGAACAGGGCCGCGGCTTCGAGCAGCCGGCCGACCTCGTCGTGCTGTGCGCCTTCGCCCAGCACAACGCGCATCTGCTCCTGCTCTCGAGGATCGGCAAGCCTTACGACCCGCAGAGCAACAGCGGCGTTGTTGGCCGCAACTACGCCTACCAGATGACCTCCTCCGTCGACGTCTTCGTGGACGGCCTCATGAACCCCTTCATGGGCGCCGGCGCGCTTGGCCAGGCGTGCGACGAGTTCAACGGTGACAACTTCGACCATGGGCCCGAAGGCTTCGTCGGCGGCGGCTACATTGCCCTCTGGACCACCGGCGGTCGGCCCATCTTGCAAAACCAGGTGCCCGAGGGAACGCCGAAGTGGGGCGAGGGCTGGAAGAAGGCGCTGGCGCAGAACTACCTGAAGAGCGCCTCGATCGCCACCCACGGCAGCGTCATGAGCTATCGCGACTCTTACCTCGACCTCGACCCGACCTACCGCGACGTCTACGGCAACCCGCTGCTGCGCCTGACCTTCGACTTCCACGACAACGAGCACAAGATGTCGCGCTTCGTGACCGACAAGGCGACGCTCATCGCCAAGGCCATGCCCGGGTTGCGCTCGCTGAAGATCAACCAGCGCGACGGCCACTATTCGATCGTGCCCTACCAGACGACGCACAACACCGGCGGCGCGGCGATGGGCAGCGATCCGAAGACGAGTGTCGTCAACCGCTACCTGCAGAGCTGGGACGTTCCTAACGTGTTCGTGATGGGCTCGACCGTGTTCCCGCAGAACACCGGCTACAACCCGACCGGCACCGTCGGCGCGCTCACCTTCTGGGCCGCCGATGCGATCAAGAACATGTACCTGAAGAACCCGGGGCCGCTCATCCAGACCTGAGCGAGAGGGCGCCGCGATGAACTTCCGGATCATCTGCATCGAAGCCTTCGCCGGCCTGGCGCTGGCGGCGCTGTTCGGCACGGCCGCGATCGCGCAGGGCGCGAGCGGCTCGGTGGTCGATCGCGGCCACTATCTCGCGCGTGTCGGCGACTGCGCTTCCTGCCATACCGCGCCGGGCGGGAAGGATCTGGCCGGAGGTTTTCCGATTTCGACTCCGTTCGGCGTCATCTACTCGAAGAACATCACGCCCGACCCCGACACCGGCATCGGCAAGTGGTCGAAGGACGACTTTTACAACGCCATGCACCGCGGCCGCGACGACGAAGGCAAGCATCTCTACCCGGCGTTTCCGTATCCCTGGTTCACGAAGCTGAGCCGCGCCGACGTCGATGCGATCAAGGACTATCTGGGCAGCGTCGAGCCGGTCAAGCAGAAGAACAA
>PLZH01000222.1 GCA_003152055.1 Burkholderiales bacterium | reverse complement strand
CACTGACTTGCTTCCCAATAAAACTCACGGCTGTCCGGAATAACGATTGATGAAGTTCTGTAACATAACGTATTTCAGCAGATTGCTCGCCGGAGAGGGTGTGACGCATTTTGAGTTTGGCCGGACCGATCGCGCTCCATTCTGCGTGGATGGCTACTCAGACTGTGTTTGCGCAAGTGGTGGGCTTGGGCCACCGCGAGACCTTTCGTCGCTGCGTTCAGCGCTATCACGGCGATGCGGCAACCAAAGGATTTGGCTGCCACGATCAGTGGCTTGCGATGGCGTTTGCTCAGCTCACGTTTCGAGAGAGCCTGCGCGACTTGGAGTCCTCGCTGCATGCGCGGACCGAGCTGCTTTATCAGATGGGGTTTCGCAGCGACGTCAGGCGCAGCACACTCGCCGAGGCCAACGAGCTGCGCGATTGGCGCATCTACGCGGACTGGGCCCAGAGCGGTCAACGACAATGATCTCTCTCCAGCGACGACAGTTATTCCTCCCCACTGTTTAGCGTAGTGACAGTTATATTGTAGTATCGGATACTCTTGTCTTGGAGGGGGTGTAGGGGAGCGCAGCTCCCCACCAGTCCGTTGGGTTGACGACCAGCTGAGCGGGTGATGTCGCCTGCGCAGGTGAAGGCGGCGCAACGCGCCGCCGGGGATGGAGGTGTGGAGGAAGGGGGCAGGCGCCTCTGCTTTGAGAGGTGCCGGTCATCAGCCCCCTTCCTCCACCTCAGGACTCACGTCAGCCGGACCAGGGGCCGACGCGCAGCGCGGTCAGCTCTTGGTTTTGGCTTTGGCGGCCGCGGCGCGGTAACTGTCGCCATTGAACTCGAGGATGACGGCGTGATGCACGAGGCGGTCGACGGCGGCCATGGTCATCATCGGATCCTTGAAGATCTGGTCCCACTGGCTGAAGACCAGGTTGGAGGTGATGAGGACGCTCTTCTTTTCGTAGCGTTCGGCGAGAAGCGTGAAGAGCACCTCCATCTCTTCGCGGGATTGCTGGGTGTAGCCGAGGTCGTCGATGGCGAGGGCGGCGAAGCGGTCGAGCTTCGCGATGAGCCGTTCGAGCTTGAGGTCGCGTTTGGCGATGAGCAGCTCGGTGACCAGCCGGTGCGCCGTGGTGTAGAGGACCGGCAGTTGATGCTGCTGCACGAGCTCGCGGCAAAGCGCGGCCAAAAACAACGTTTTGCCTCGGCCCGGCAAACCGAAGCACAGCAGATTATCGCCGCGGCGGATAAACTCGCCGGTCAGCAACGTCGGCAACTGGCGGCGCACCTTGTCGGGCAAGCGGGCGTGGTCGACGCTCGCGAGCGTCTTGCCCGCCGGCAGGTGCGACTCCTTGAGCAGGCGTTCGACCCGGCGGCGCAGTCGTTCATTGGCCTCGGCCTCGACGAGATGACGCACGAGCCGGGCGTAGCCCCAGTCTTCTGCCTCGGCCCGGGCGAGCGCGTCGTCGTGTTCGCGCGCCATGGTCGTCAGCCCGAGACTGCGCAAGAGGATCGGCAGCGTGGTGGCGCTCATGCGACCACCTCCTGCACGAGTTGGTCGTAACTTTGCAGCTCGGGCACGAAGGCCACGAGGTCGCGGCCGGACGGCGGAGCCGTTTGCAGCTGCGCTTCCACAGCGCTGGCCTGCGGCAGGTCGCCGGCACGCAGCAGCGCGCCGAGGACCGCGGCCACGCGCGTCTCGTCGGTGCGCGCCGCGAGCGCCAACAGCTCGATGTAGCGGCGATCCGCGAGCGTGGGCGCCGCGGCGACCAGCTGGTCGTAGGCCTGACGAAACACTGGCCGGGGAAACAGCTCTTCGCGGTAGAGATATCGCGCGAAGGCGCCGGGTTTGCGCATGAGCGAATCGATGACGTGGCGGTAATCGATGCGCGCCTGTTGGGTGTGCGCCCGCGGATAGCGGGCGACCTCGACGCCGGCATGATGGAAACTCACGGTGGTCTCGGTCACGCGGGCCAGCAGTTGCACGTCGATTAAACGCGCCGGCACGGAGTAGGCGCAGTTTTTAACCCGCGCGGTGCAGTAGCTGGACACGCGGGCGGTGTGTTCCTCGGCGTCGGGATAACGGTGCGCCGGCAGCGGCTGCAAGCGCGGCAACTCTTCGAGCACGCGGGCGGATCGTTGCGCGTTGGCGGCGATGCACACCTGGGTGACGAAAGCGGCGTAAGCCTCCAGCGACGCGAAGTCCGACGAGCCGCGCAGGATGAGATGATTGCGCAGTCGGCGTTTGAGGTGTCGCTGGGCGGCCTCGACGTCGCCGTTCTCATCGGGCCGGGACGGATTGATCGTGCGAGGCGTCGTGCCGAGATGCTCGCACAGGGCGAGATAGTCGGTGTTGAAGCCGCGCGCGGCGGCGCCGCGCTTGAGCTGATGCGTGGCGGTCGAGCTGTGGTCGGTCTGGACCTGCGGCGTCACGCCGCCCAGGTGCCAGAAGGCATCCTGCAGCCCGAGCTTCAGCGACAGGCTCGATTCGGATTGGCACGGCACCGCCCACTCCCAGTTGGAATACGGCAGCACCGTGTGGCACAGCAAATGAGGATACGGCACCCCGGCGAGCGTGACGCCGAGTTTGTGCGCGTGCGTCCAATCCACCTGGACGCTCGCGCCGGGGTCCCGCACCTGCGGGAAAAATACTTCTTTCGGTGGACCATACTGAGTCCGCCAACGGGTCACCCGGCGTTGAAACGTGCGCAGTCCGTTGCTCGGCAGCTGCTCGGGCCGCTGCGCGAGGAAATGCTCGAAGAGCGCCTTCGCCTCGATCTCCGGCGTCGCCTCCAGCCAGCGCACAACCTCGGGCCAGATATCGGCGAATGCATCCGCATGCGTTTTCCAGTGGCGCGCTGGCCGTTGGCTCGTCGGTCCGTGGCCGCGTTGCACATAACCGCGCGCTGTTTTGCGATCCATTCCGGCCTTCATCGCCGCGCGCCCAATGCCGCCCTTGTCGTTCATCGTCTTCATGAGGTGTCTGTATTGGTGCTCGGTAATCAAGGTGGACCTGCGTAACAGGTCCGAGCACCACTGACGCTCTCGCAGACCAACGCCTGCTCAAACATCCCACGCTATGCGGTGGGGCGTTTTAACTGACGTCGCGGGGAGGTATGAGTGTCGTCGTGCGCCGATGCTCGTTACGATCACCG
>PLZH01000307.1 GCA_003152055.1 Burkholderiales bacterium | reverse complement strand
GCACGCCCTTGCCGCCGTAGCGCGCCGTGTCGCCGTCGCGCAGCTCGATGGCCTCGCGCGAGCCGGTCGAGGCGCCCGAGGGCACGGCGGCGCGGCCCATCGTTCCCGATTCGAGCAGCACGTCGCACTCGACGGTCGGATTGCCGCGGCTATCCAGGATCTCCCGGCCGACGATGTCGACGATGGCGCTCATGCGTGAACCTCTTTCATGTTGTCTTGGCTCCTTCCTGTCCGGCAAGGGCCGGGAAAGGGCTTGATGTCACCCGAAGAGAGCGGCATCAGCCCGCCCCTTCGACGAGGATCATGCGCATCGTCGCCGGCGTGCTCGGGCGAGTCGTAGCAGGCGCGTGCCGCGACGACGTCGCGAAACTTCAGGACGACGAGGCGATCGGGCTGCCACACGCCTTTGAGCACTTCGGCCGCGCCGCCACGCACGCAGACCTCGGCGCCGTGTGCCGCGATGGCTTGCGACGACAGCTTCTTGTAGCTCTCGTACCGGGCCGGGTCGGTGACCGCGACGTTGGCGATGATGTAGACGCTCATCGCGACGTCAGTCGGCGCCGGGCCGCTGCCAAGCCGACTGAGCGCCCCCTTGGGGGGCCACGAACGTAGCGAGGCGCCATCGGGTTGACATCTCAGGCGGCGAAGTCGTTCTCGATCCACGGGCGCGACTTGACGACGCGGTCGATCTCGGCGAGCTGCTCGAGCAGCGCCCGCATGTACCTGAGCGGCACCGCGTTCGGCCCGTCGGAAAGCGCGTGCTTGGGGTCGGGATGCGTTTCCATGAAGATCCCGGCGACGCCGACCGCGACCGCCGCGCGTGCGAGCACGGGAACGAACTCGCGCTGCCCGCCCGAGGACGTGCCCTGGCCACCCGGCAGCTGCACCGAATGCGTCGCGTCGAAGACGACCGGCGCCCCGGTCTCGCGCATGATCGAGAGACTCCGCATGTCGGAGACGAGGTTGTTGTAGCCGAAGCTCGCACCGCGCTCGCAGGCGAGGAAGCGGTCTTCCGACAAGCCCTTCTCGAGCGCCGCCGCGCGGGCCTTGTCGATGACGTTGGTCATGTCGTGCGGGGCGAGGAACTGGCCCTTCTTGATGTTGACCGGCTTGCCGCTTTGCGCCACGGCGCGGATGAAATCAGTCTGCCGGCAGAGGAACGCCGGCGTCTGCAGCACGTCGACCGTCGCCGCCGCGGCCTCGATCTCGTCTTCGCGGTGCACGTCGGTGAGGACCGGTACGCCGATCTCGCGCTTTACCTTGGCGAGGATCTCGAGACCCTTGCGCATGCCCGGGCCGCGAAACGACGCGCCGCTCGAACGGTTCGCCTTGTCGTAACTCGACTTGAAGATGAACGGGAGGCTCAACGCCGAGGCGATTTCCTTGAGCTTGCCTGCGACATCCATCTGCAGTTGCTCGGACTCGACGACGCACGGCCCTGCGATCAGAAACAGCGGATGCTCGAGCCCTGCCTCGAAGCCGCACAGCTTCAAGCGGCCACCTTCTCGCTTCGTGCCGCCTGATGTTCGAGCGCGGCGCGGATGAAGGACTTGAAGAGCGGGTGGCCGCCCCAGGGGGTCGACTTGAACTCGGGGTGGAACTGCACCCCGACGAACCAGGGATGGACGCTTTGCGGCAACTCGACGATCTCGGTCAGCTTGTCGCGTTGCGTGATGGCCGAGATCACGAGGCCGGCCTCGGTCAGGCGGTCGAGGTAGTTCTCGTTGGCCTCGTAGCGGTGGCGATGCCGCTCGGTGACGACGTTGCCGTAGATCTCGTGCGCCAGCGTGCCCGGCTTCACGTCGGAGCTTTGCGCGCCCAGGCGCATCGTGCCGCCGAGGTCGGACTGCGCGGTGCGCTTCTGCACCGAGCCGTCGCGGTCTTCCCACTCGTCGATGAGGGCGATCACCGGGTGCTCGGCGAGTGGATCGAACTCGGTGCTGTTCGCGCCGCTCAATCCGGCCTTGTGCCGCGCGTACTCGATCGTCGCCACCTGCATGCCGAGGCAGATGCCGAGATACGGAATTCTTTTTTCGCGCGCGTACTGCGCGGCGAGGATCTTGCCTTCGACGCCGCGCTTGCCGAAGCCGCCGGGAACGAGGATGGCGTCGAAACGCGCGAGGTTGCCGACGTTTGATGCCGTGAGATCTTCCGAGTCGACGTACTCGATCTTCACCCGCGCATGGTTGTGGATGCCGGCGTGGCGCAGTGCCTCGTTGAGCGACTTGTAGGAATCGGAAAGGTCGACGTACTTGCCGCACATCGCGATCGTCACTTCGTGCTGCGGATGCTCGACTTCGTCGACGAGCTTGTCCCAGCGTGCGAGGTTGGCCGGTTTGGTGTGCAGCTGCAGCTTGGCGCAGACGAGCTCGTCGAGCCCCTGCGAGTGCAGCATGCGCGGCACCTTGTAGATGGTGTCGACGTCCCAGACGGAGATGACGCCGAACTCGTGCACGTTGGCGAACAGCGAGATCTTGGCCCGCTCGTCGTCGGGGATCGGCCGGTCGGCGCGGCAGAGCAGGGCGTCGGGCATGATGCCGATCTCGCGAAGCTTCTGCACGCTGTGCTGCGTCGGTTTGGTCTTCAGCTCGCCAGCGGCGGAAATCCAGGGCACGAGCGTGAGGTGGAGGAAAGCGCAGTTGCCCGGCCCCATCTTCAGGCTCATCTGGCGCACCGCCTCGAGGAAGGGCAGCGACTCGATGTCGCCCACCGTGCCGCCGATCTCNNCCTGCACCGTCTTGCCGAGATAGTCGCCGCGGCGCTCTTTCTCGAGCACGCTTTTGTAGATCTGGCCGGTCGTGAAGTTGTTGGTGCGCTTCATCCGCGTCGTGATGAAGCGCTCGTAGTGACCGAGGTCGAGATCGGTCTCGGCGCCGTCGTCGGTGACGAAGACCTCGCCGTGCTGGAACGGCGACATCGTGCCCGGATCGACGTTGAGATACGGGTCGAGCTTGATCAGGGTGACTTTGAGGCCCCGCGATTCGAGGATCGCGGCGAGGGACGCAGAAGCGATGCCCTTGCCCAGCGAGGACACCACACCGCCGGTGACGAAGACGAACTTGGTCATTGCGTTCGACACCCGTGTCGTGCACGAATGCCGTGGTGGTAAAGCGCGATTATAGGCGTCGCCCTCGGCGGGCTTGGGCTGCGCAGGGTCTCACGCGGCGTGCCGCCCGGCGCCGAAGGCGTCGATCCACCCGAGCACCGCCCGCGCTGTCTCGGCCGGCCTCTCGAGCGGGAAAAGATGCGTTCCCTCGATCCGAGAGACGCGGCCGTGCGCGATGCGCCCGGTCGCCGCGAGGCCGAGGCGGCGCACCTCCGCCGAATCGCTGCCGCCGACGAAGGCGAGCGGGCAGCGCAGCGGGTGCAGGCGCAGCACGCGCTGCAGATCGTGCGGCAAGGTGTTGTAGATGGCCGTTTCGACCTCGCGCCTGAAGGCGAGGCGCACGCCCTTCGCCTCAGCTTCGACGCCGCTTTCGATGTAGTTCGCGAGCACGCCCGGCGCGAAGGCGGCGAACGCCTTCTTCGCCGCGAAATGCTCGTGCGCCGCGGCCGCGCTCGGCCAGTGCTCGCGCCGCCGCTTCGACACGTGTCCGGGCGAGAAGCGGCCGACGATGCCGGTCGTCTTCGCGACCTGCACGGTGCGGGCCTTCCACCCGCCGAGGATCGGGGAATCGAGGAGGACGACCCCGCGGGCCAGGTCGGGACGGCGCGCCGCCGCGAGCAGGCTCAAGTAGCCGCCGAGCGAGTGGCCGACCAGGAAGGCCGGGGCCGCCGCCTGGCGCTCGATGAAGTCGATCAGCTCGTCGCGCAGGCGCGGCCAGTTGCTCGTGACGGGGAACCGCGGGTCGTGGCCGATTTTCTCGATCGCATGCACGGCAAAACCGGCGTCGCGCCAGACCGCGAAAACCTGCTCGTAGCTGCGCGCGGGAAAGCCGTTGGCGTGCGCGAAGACGATCGTCGCGCCGGCACCGGTCCGATCCACTTCGACCTTCAGACGAGCTTCTCGCCGGGATGCGTGATCTTCTTCATCGCCTCGTAGCGGCTCGAAGGCACGCACAGCGGCGTCTGGGCGGTGCCTTCGCCGTTCCACTGCGGATCGTCGATCGATTCGAAGATCTGGCGCAACTTCTCGCCCCAGGTGTTGCGGATCATCTGGAAATAGGGATTGCGGTCGTCGATGCAGACAACCTGCGTGCTTTCGAGCCGGTCGACCTCGTAGACGACGAGATCGAGCGGCAAGCCGACCGAGAGGTTCGACTTCAGGGTCGAGTCCATCGAGACGAGCACGCACTTGGCCGCTTCGTCGAGCGGTGTCGACGGCCGCATCATGCGGTCGAGCACGGGCTTGCCGTATTTCGACTCGCCGATCTGGAAAAAGCACGTCTCGCGCGTCGCCTCGATGAAGTTGCCCGCCGAGTAGACGAGGAAGAGCCGCATCGCTTCGCCGCGAATCTGGCCGCCGAAGATCATCGAGGCGTTGAAGTCGAGCCCGGATTTCTTCAACGCCGCGCCGTCCTGTTCATAGACGCGGCGCACCGCCGCGCCGAGGACGCGCGCCGCGTCGAACATGCTCGTCGCATTCCAGATCGTGATCGGCGGGTTGTTGCCGTCTTCGAGCTCCTCGATCTGCAGGATCTCGCGCACCTGCTGGGAGATCGAGAGGTTGCCGGCCGAGAGCATGACCATGAAGCGCTGGCCCGGCTGCTCGTAGATCATCATCTTGCGAAAGGTCGAGATCTGGTCGAGCCCCGCGTTGGTCCGCGAATCGGAGAGAAAGACGAGGCCGGCGTCGAGCTTGACGCCTACGCAATAGGTCATGGGGTGTCCTTGTTCGCAAGCGCCCTCAAGGCCTTGAGGCGGTAGAGTGCGTCGAGCGCTTCCTTTGGCGTGAGCATATCGGGGTCGAGCCCTTCCCATGCCGCGTCGAACGCGGAATTCGCCACGGCCGGCACCGCATCTTCGGCCGGTGGCGCGACGGCGAAAAGATCGCTCTGCGGCTGGCGCGCGATGCGTTCGGCCTCCAGGCGCTCGAGCGTCGCCCGCGCCTGGCGCAGCAGCGGCGCCGGCATGCCGGCCAGGCGCGCCACCTGGATGCCATAGCTGCGGCTGGCGGGGCCTGGCTCGATCTCGTGGAGGAAGGCTATTTGCTCGCCGGTCTCGACGGCGGCGACGTGGACGTTCAGGGCGCGATCATGCTTGGCCGGGAAGTCGGTGAGCTCGAAGTAGTGCGTCGCGAACAGCGTGAACGAGCGATTGCGGTCGTGCAGCTGGTGCGCGATCGCGCCGGCCAGCGCCAGGCCGTCGAAGGTCGAGGTGCCGCGGCCGATCTCGTCCATCAGCACGACCGATTGCTCGGTCGCCGTATGCACGATCGCCGCCGCTTCCGTCATCTCCACCATGAAGGTCGATTGCGCGTTGGCGAGATCGTCGGCGGCGCCGATGCGGGTGNNTGCCGCCCATGTTCGGCCCGGTAATAACGAGCATGCGGCGCTTCGCGTCGAGCCGGCAGTCGTTGGGCATGAAGGTCTGCCCGCGTTCCTGCAGGCGCGCCTCGACGACCGGGTGGCGGCCGCGCTCGATTTCGATGCATGGCTCGCGAACGAACTGCGGCCGGCACCACTCGGAGCGCTTCGCGCATTCGGCCAGGGCCGCGAGTGCGTCGAGCGATGCGAGCGCGCGCGCGACGGCCGAAAGCGCTTCGAGATGCGACGCGAGAGCGTCGAGGAGCGCATCGTAGAGATGGCGCTCGCGAGCCAACCCTCGCTCGCCGGCCGATAGCGCCTTGTCCTCGAACGACTTCAGCTCGGGCGTCGTGAAGCGCTCCGCGTTCTTCATCGTCTGGCGGCGGCGGTAGTCGGCCGGCACCCTGGCCGCCTGGCCTTGCGAGACCTCGATGAAAAACCCGTGCAGGCGATTGAACTGGACGCGCAAGGTGGCGATGCCGGTGCGCTGCCGCTCGCGCGCTTCGAGCTCGAGGAGAAAGGCGTCGCTGTCGCGGCCGATCGCCCGCAGCTCGTCGAGTTCGGCGTCATGCCCGGTCGCGATGACGCCGCCGTCGCGGACGAGCGCGGCCGGCTCCTCGGCCAGCGCATCGACGAGCAGCGAGGCGATCGCTTCGGGCGGCGCCAGCGCCTCGGCGAGCATGGCAAGCAGCACCGAACCTTCTCCTGGCACGGCCGTTCGAACACGGGGCAAGGCGAGCAGCGTCGCACGCAGGCCGGCGAGCTCGCGCGGCCGCGCCTGGCGCAAGGCGACGCGCGCGGTGATGCGCTCGACGTCGGCGAGGTGGCGCAGTGAAGCGCGCAGGTCGTCCAGCCCGGAGCCGTGCAATGCGGCGATCGCCTCGTGGCGTTGCGTCGCGACGCAGCGCTCGCGTAAGGGCTGTGTCAGCCAGTTGCGCAGCGCGCGGCTGCCCATGCCGGTGCCGCAGCCGTCGAGCGTCGAGAGCAGCGTCGGCGCTTCCTGGCCGCGTAGGGTGCGTGTCAGCTCGAGGTTGCGGTGCGTCGTCGGCGGCAGATCGATCAGGTCGCTGGCGCGGTGGACGCCGAGGCGATGCACGTGGGCCAGCGCGCGCCCCTGCGTGTGCTCGGCATAGCTCAGCAATGCGGCCGCCGCTGCGTGCGCCGCGACGAGGCGCTCGGCGCCGAAGCCGGCGAGCGTGGCGACGCGCAGTTGCGCGAGGAGCTTTCTCGCGCCCAGAGCACTGTCGAATTGCCACTCGGGGCGTCGCGTGAGGGTGAGCGCCTTCGTATCGCAGGCGCCCTCGGGCAGGTCGGCGGCGACGAGAATCTCGGCCGGCGCCAGCCGCGCGATCCAGCCAGCGAGCTCGCCTTCGCTGCATTCGGCCAGGCCGATCTCGCCGTTGGAAAGCGCCGTCCAGGCCAGGCCGAAGGTCTTCAGCCCTCGCGCGACGGCGAGCAGCACGGCATCGCTCTTATCGGCGAGCAGATCGCTTTCGGTCAGCGTCCCCGGCGTGACGATGCGCACGACTTTGCGCTCGACCGGCCCTTTGCCCGCACCGACTTCGCCGACCTGCTCGCAGATGGCGACCGATTCGCCCATCCTGACGAGCCGCGCGAGATAGGTCTCGAGCGCGTGCACCGGCACGCCGGCCATCGGGATCGGCGCGCCGGCGCTGGCGCCGCGCGAGGTCAGCGTGATGTCGAGAAGGCGCGCCGCCTTTTTTGCGTCGTCGAGGAAGAGCTCGTAGAAATCGCCCATCCGGTAGAAGACGAGCGTCTCGGGGTGATCTGCCTTGATGCGCAAGTACTGCGCCATCATCGGCGTGTGGCCGATCAGCTCGGCGGCGTTCATCGAGCGACTAGCTGCTCGCCGGTGCGTTCGCGCGCGCGGCCTCCGCGACGCTCGAATGCGGCGCCAGCATCTGCACGAGCTGGCCGTAGATCTTCGGATTGCCGGCGACGACTTCGTGGCGGTGCAGGAAGTCGGCCTCGCCGGTGAAGTTGCCCACCAGCCCGCCGGCCTCGGTCACCAGCAGGGACCCGGCGGCGACGTCCCAGGGCGAAAGACCGGTCTCGAAGAAAGCGTCGTACCAGCCGGCGGCGACGTAGCACAGGTCGAGCGCCGCCGCGCCCGGCCGCCGCAGGCCGGCACAGCTCTTCATGACGGCGGTGAAGAGGCGAACATAGCGGTCGACGTCGTCGCCCTTGCGAAAAGGAAAGCCGGTGCCGATCAGCGCTTCGGCCATGCGCGTACGCTTCGAGACGCGCAGTCGCCTGTCGTTGAGAAAGGCGCCGCGTCCTTTGGAGGCGAAGAAGAGGTCGTTTCTCGCCGGGTCGTAGACGACGGCCTGCTGGATCTGGTTGCGGAAGGCCAGCGCGATCGAGACGGCATAGGTCGGCAGGCCATGGATGAAGTTGGTCGTGCCGTCGAGCGGATCGATGATCCAGACGTAGTCGCTGTCTTTGGCGCCGCGCGTACTGCCCGATTCCTCGGCGAGGATGCCGTGGCCGGGGTAGGCGCCGAGCAGCGTCTCGATGATCGAGGCTTCGGCCGCGTGGTCGACCTCGGTCACGAAATCGTTCGGCGCCTTGGTGTTGACCTGGAGCCGGTCGAGGTCGAGCGATGCGCGGTTGATGATCGCACCGGCGCCGCGTGCTGCCTTGATGGCGATGTTGAGCATGGGGTGCAGCGCTTGCGACATGTTCGGGGATTCGTGGGGAGGGGCAGGCGCGTCGAGAAGCGCCTGGCCGCGGTGCGGCTGCAAAATGAAGAACTGCGAATTTTAGCGGCCGACCATGAGCAAGGACCCTACGCGCTTTATCCTGGTCGGTACCAGCCACGCTGGCAACGTCGGCGCGACGGCGCGGGCGATGAAGGTGATGGGGTATGCCGATCTCGTTCTCGTGGCGCCGCGTTGGGCCGACGTGCAGCGGCGCGAGGAAGCGGTCGCGATGGCGAGCGGCGCCACCGACGTTCTCGCTGCCGCGCGCGTCGTCGCGACGCTGGGCGAAGCGCTCGACGGCATCACCTATGCATGCGCGACGGCGATGACGCCGCGCGATTTCGGGCCGCCGACGTTCGCGCCGCGCGATCTCTTCGCCGAGCTGGCAGCGGGCACGCACCGCGTCGCCTTCGTCTTCGGCTCCGAGCGTTTCGGCCTGTCCAACGATGACCTTTACACCTGCCACGCCAGCCTCTCGATTCCCACCGACCCACGCTACGGCTCGCTCAATCTCGCGCAGGCAGTGCAGCTCGTCGCCTACGACTGGCGGCAGGCGTTGGGCGGCTTTACGGTCGCGGCGCGCGCCGATGAAGGAATTCGCGCCGATGCCGTCGCGATCCGCGGCCTGCTCGCGCACTGGCAGGAATCGCTGACAACGCTCGGCTTTCTCAACCCGAAGGCGCCGCGCAAGCTGATGTCGCGCCTGCACCGCCTTGCCAACCGGGCGCAGCTAACCGTGGAAGAGGTGCAGATCCTGCGCGGCATCGCCCGAGCAATCGAAGAGCACAGCCGGTAAACTGTTTCGCATCAGCTCTGTCGGTTCACCTTCAGCTCGGCTGGCCCGCCCTTAGCTCTGCACCGCCTTCCATGTTCCAGCGCCTGCGCGAAGACATCGCCTGCATCCTCGATCGCGACCCGGCCGCGCGGTCGTCGTGGGAGGTGCTCACGTGCTACCCGGGCCTGCACGCCATCGTTTTGCACCGGCAGGCGTCCTGGTGGCGGCGTCATGGCTTTCACTGGCTGGCGCGCTGGGTCTCACACGTCGCGCGCTTTCTCACCGGCATCGAGATCCACCCGGGTGCCAAGATCGGTCGGCGCGTCTTCATCGATCACGGCATGGGAGTCGTCATCGGCGAGACCGCCGAGGTCGGCGACGACTGCACGATCTATCAGGGCGTAACGCTCGGCGGCACCTCGCTCGCCAAGGGCGCGAAGCGGCACCCGACGCTTGGCCGCGGTGTCATCGTCGGCGCCAATTCGCAGGTGCTCGGCGGCTTCACCGTCGGCGACGACGCGCGTGTCGGCTCCAGTGCGGTGGTGCTGAAGCTGGTGCCGCCGGGTGCGACGGCAGTCGGCAACCCGGCGCGCATCATCCAGGCCGAAGCCGACGCCACGCGCGAAGCGACGGCCGCGAAGATGGGCTTTTCGGCCTACGGCCTGACCCAGGGCGACGATCCGGTCTCCCAGGCCATGAAGGGCCTGATCGACAACGCCTCCGGGCACGAGCACCAGATCGCGCTGCTCTGGCAGGCGATCGAGAAGCTCTCGTCACGCTCGCGCGAATTGCCGACGGCCGATTGCGTTCCCGGCGAAGCGCATACCACCGAACATTTCGACGCCGAGCGGCTCAATCGCCTCGTGAAGTAGGCCTCACGCGGACGGCTGACTTCGGGCGAAAGGCCTTGCAGACCGTGTCGTCGGTTTCGAGGTAGGGGCCGCCGATGAGGTCGATGCAGTAGGGCACGGCGGCGAAGATGCCGGGCAGCGGTGGACTTGCGTCGCGCATGCCTTCGAGCGTTTCGGCGATCGATTTCGGCTGGCCCGGCAGGTTGACGACGAGCGCCTTGCCGCGGATGACGGCGACCTGGCGCGAGAGGATGGCCGTCGGCACGAAGGCGAGGCTGATGCGCCGCATCTGCTCGCCGAAACCGGGCATCTCCTTGTCAGCGATGGAGATCGTCGCGTCGGGCGTGACGTCGCGTGGTGCCGGGCCGGTGCCGCCGGTCGTCAGGACGAGGTCGCATCGAGCCGTGTCGACGAGCTCGCGAAGTGTCGCGACTATCGTCGCCTCCTCGTCGGGGATGAGGCGCGTTTCCCAGTCGATCGGATTGAGAAGGGCGCGGCCGAGCCAATCGCGCAATGCCGGGATGCCTTTGTCTTCGTAAAGACCGGCCGAAGCGCGGTCGCTCACCGAGACGAGGCCGATGCGCACGCGCTCGTAACTCTTCGCCGAAGCGCTGGCCTCAGGCGTCGTGCTCATGCTCGCGGATGAACTGGAAGAGTTCGCGATAGGCGCGGCCGCTGCGCTGCTCGGGCGCGAGCGACTGGTCCTTGCGCGCGTTGCGAATCAGCGCGCGAAGTTGCTGCACATCGGCCTCGGGATGGTCGCTGGCAAAGCGCGTCGCCGCGGCGTCTTCGGCAAGGAGCTCCGCGCGCCAGCGCTCAGCCCGATGCAGGGCCAGCGAATCGCGGGCGCGGCCGAGCTGCATGTCGGCGACAGCCTGACGCACCGGCGCGACGTCGGCCGAGCGCATCAGCTTGCCGATCAGCTGCAGCTGGCGCCGGCGCGCTTCATGGCTGCGGATCTTTCGATGCGCACGGATCGCGTCGACCAGCGTTTCGTCGAGGCCGAGGCCGGCGACGTGCTCGTCCTGCATCTCGAGCAGGGCAACGCCCAGAGCCTGCAGGTCGTGCGACGCTTCCTTGCGCCGCGTCTTGCTCGGCCGCTCGACAGGCGCGGCAGCGATGGCCGATTCGTCTCGGGCGAGAGCGTGCGCGTGAGGGGCGGGGCGGGTTCGCACGAGGGCGCGACAGCATGCAGAAGGTCGTCGCTATGATAGCCGTCGCCTCGTGCCTGGCGCCGGCTTGCGCCGGTGCCTCAACTCTCCTCCTCCATGCCTTCCTTGATCGCCGCATCGCTTTCGCCCTCCGACTTCGCCTATACGCGCGAGCGCTTTCGCGAGCTCGCCGAAGGCGCGTTGGTGACGGCGCGATCGCTCGGCGCGAGCGACGCGGTCGCCGAAGTCTCCGAGGGTGTCGGGCTCTCGGTCTCGGTGCGCAAGGGCGAGACGGAAAACGTCGAGCGCAATCGCGACAAGTCGTTGAGTGTCACCGTCTATGCCGGCCAGCGGCGCGGCAACGCCAGCACGTCGGACTTCTCGGCGGCCGGCCTCGAGCAGACCGTTCGCGCCGCGTGGGACATCGCCCGCTTCACCGCCGCCGATCCGGCCGCCGGCCTGCCCGATGTCGACGACCTCGCCATCGGCGCCGCGGCCGAGCGTGACCTCGATCTCTTCCATCCCTGGTCAATCGACGCCGAGCAGGCGATCGCGATCGCTGCCGAATGCGAAGCGGCGGCGCTCGCCGTCGATCGGCGCATTACGAATTCCGAAGGCGCCGGCGTCTCGGCGCAGCAGTCGCATTTCTACGCCGCGAATACGCGCGGCTTCGGTGCCGGCTACGCGAGCTCGCGGCACTCGCTTTCAGTCGCGCCGATCGCATCCTTGCCGGGCCGCTCGGGCGATGACATGCAGCGCGACGCCTGGTACACGTCGATGCGCGTTCCCGGCGAGCTTGCCGCCCCCGCGAAGGTTGGCCGCTATGCCGCCGAGAGGGCCTTGTCGCGCCTCGGGTCGCGCAAGATCAAGACCTGCGAAGTGCCGGTGCTCTACGAATCGTCGCTCGCCTCGGGCCTGCTCGGTGCCTATGTGCAGGCGACGAGCGGCGGCGCGCTGTATCGGAAGTCGTCGTTCCTCGAAGGCAGTCTCGGCAAGCCGGTGCTCGCCGATCACATCGACGTTCGCGAGGACCCGCACCGGCTGCGCGGCAAGGGCAGCGCACCCTTCGACGACGAAGGCGTCGTGACGAAGGCGCGAGACATCGTCACCGGCGGCGTCGCGCAGAGCTATTTCCTCTCGACGTATTCGGCGCGCAAGCTCGGCTTGAAGACGACCGGCCACGCTGGCGGCTCGCACAACATGGTGCTCGCGTCACGCCTCACGGCGCCCGGCGACGACCTCGTCGCCATGCTGAAAAAGCTGCATCGCGGCCTCTTCGTGATCGAGCTGATGGGCCAGGGCATCAACTTCGTGACGGGCGACTATTCGCGCGGCGCGGCGGGATTCTGGGTCGAGAACGGCAAGATCGCCTATCCCGTCCACGAGGTCACGATCGCCGGCAATCTGCGCCAGATGCTGCGCTCCATCGTCGCCGTCGGCGCCGATGCCTATACGATGGGCAGCAAGACGATCGGCTCGGTGCTCATCGAGCGGATGAAGATCGCGGGCGCGTGAGTGCGCCAGCAACCGCGCGGGTATTCCCCGTGAGCCGGCGCACGGCCGCTTCTTAGAATCCGGCCGGTTTGATTGCTCGCAAGAGGAGACAGCATGAGGCGTCGTTCCGTGATTCGAGGGGCCGGAATTGCCGGCGTGCTCGCCGCCGGGGCGGCACCGGCGATCGTCAATGCCCAGGCCAATGTCCGCTGGCGCCTGGCCTCGAGCTTTCCGAGGTCGCTCGACACCTTGTTTGGCGGCGCCGAAGCGTTCGCCAAGAAGGTGAGCGACATGACCGGCGGCAAGTTCCAGATCTCGACCCATGCCGCAGGCGAGCTCATGCCGGCCTTCGGCGTCGTCGACGGCGTGCAGGGGGGAACGGTCGAGATCGTGCACACCGCGCCCTACTATTTTTTCGGCAAGGACGACTGCTTTGCCCTCGGCTGCGCCATCCCATTCGGCCTGAACTCGCGGCAGCAGACGGCCTGGATGTACGACGGCAACGGCCTGAAGCTGATGCGCGAGTTCTACAGGGCCTACAACATCGTCAACTTCCCGGCCGGCAACACCGGGACGCAGATGGGCGGCTGGTATCGCAAGGAAATCAAGTCGGTCGCCGACATGAAGGGCCTCAAGTTCCGCGTCGGCGGCTTCGCCGGCAAGGTCATCGAACGCATGGGTGGCGTGCCGCAGAACATCCCGGGCGGAGAAATCTACCAGGCGCTGGAAAAGGGCACGATCGACGCCGCCGAATGGGTGGGCCCGTACGACGACCTGAAGCTCGGCTTCAACAAGGTCGCGCCGAACTACTACTATCCCGGCTGGTGGGAAGGCGGCGCCGAACTCGACCTCTTCGTCAACCAGAAAGCCTACGATGGGCTCAGCGCCGACTACAAGGCGATCGTCGAGTGCGCCGCTGCATTTGCGCACGTCGAAGTGCAGGCCAAGTACGACTCGAGAAACCCGGCCGCCCTGCGCACGCTCGTTGCTAGTGGAACCAAGCTCTTCCGCTTTCCGAAGGACGTGATGGACACGGCCTACCGTGAGTCGATAGGGCTCTACAGCGACCTCTCGGCGAAGAATCCGAACTGGAAGAAGATCTACGACGACTACTCTGCGTTTCGACGCGAGGAAAACCTCTGGTTCCGCTTCGCCGAGGCCAGCTTCGACGACTTCATGCAGGCACAAAAGCTCTGAGACATCGAAGGCGCCCGCTCGATACCGGCCCTCGAACCCGCCCCGCGAGGCTTCGGCCCGCGGGGTTTCTTCGGCCTATTTTTTCGCTTTCTCGGCTGCTTGCTCGAGCGGATCGACAGTCGCCGACGACGCAGGCGAAGAAGCTGCTCCGGAGTCGCTGCTGGCCGTCGCCGGGCCGAAGAGCTTGTTGGCATCCATCTCGATTTTCTCGTTGTCGGGCTGGAAGTCGAACTTCACCTTCGAAGTGTCGACCACCGCGGCTTTACCGAGGCCGCCGGAGACTATGCCGGGGAAGGCGATGATGAGGCCCACCATGAGCACCTGGATCAGCACGAAGGGCACGGCGCCCCAGTAGATCTGCCCCGTCGTGACCCTGGCGAGCGTCTTGCCGGTGACGCGATCGGCGTAGTCGTTCGTCGGCGCGACGCTGCGCAGATAGAAGAGTGCGAAGCCGAATGGCGGATGCATGAACGAGGTCTGCATGTTCACCGCGAGCAGCACGCCGAACCAGACGAGATCGATGCCGAGCTTGTCGGCGACCGGGCCGATCAGGGGAATGACGATGAACGAGAGCTCGAAGAAATCGAGGAAGAAGGCGAGGAAAAAGATCAGCAGGTTGACGACGATGAGAAATCCGAGCTGACCGCCGGGCAGCGCAGTCAGCAGGGTCTCGACCCACTTCGGTCCGTCGACACCCTGGAACGACAGCGAGAAGACGGTCGAGCCCATGAGGATGAAGACGACGAAGCAGGACAGCTTCATCGTCGTATCCATGGCCTGGCGCAGCAGCCGCATGTCGAGACGTTGCCGGGCAAACGCCATGGCGAGCGCGCCGGTGGCGCCCATGGCGCCCCCCTCGGTCGGCGTCGCGATGCCCAGGAAGATCGTTCCGAGGACGAGAAAGATCAGCCCCAGCGGCGGAATGAGAACGAAGGTGACTTTCTCGGCCATGCGGGACAGCAGGCCCAGCTTGAGGACGCGATTCAGCAGCGCGAGAGCGAATGCGAAGCCGACGCCGACGCACATCGAGGTGACGATCAGCTCGTCGGTCGGCACCTCGACGGGGCGCGACTTCGCAAAGGCGAGAGCGGCTGCGATCGAAAGTACGAACACGACGCCGAGCGAGCGCAGGCCGCCCGTGCCGTCGGGCTCGCGGATCGAGCGCGCCTCCTTCGGCAAGGCCGGCGTCCAAGCGGGGCGAAGGAAGGCGACGATGATGACGTAGACGACATAGAGACCCGTCAGGGTGAAACCGGGGATGAAGGCACCCTTGTAGAGATCGCCGACGCTGCGCCCGAGCTGATCGGCCAGGACGATGAGAACGAGCGACGGCGGAATGATCTGCGCCAGCGTGCCCGAGGCGGCAATGACGCCGGTGGCGACGCGCCGGTCGTAGCCGTAGCGCAGCATGATGGGCAAGGAGATGAGCCCCATCGAGATGACCGAAGCGGCGACGACGCCGGTCGTCGCCGCGAGCATCGCGCCGACCAGGATGACGGCGAAGGCGAGACCGCCCCGCACGGGGCCGAACAGCTGGCCGATGGTGTCGAGCAGGTCCTCGGCCATTCCCGAGCGCTCGAGGACGAGGCCCATGAACGTGAAGAACGGGATCGCGAGCAGCGTCTCGTTCTGCATGATCCCAAAGATGCGCAACGGCAGTGCCTGCATCAGCGACGCCATGCCTGGCACCCCGATGCTGATGCCGACGACGCCGAAGAAGAGGCCGCAGGCGGCGAGCGAAAAGGCAACCGAATAGCCGACGAGCAGGAAGACGATCAGGCTCGCGAACATGATCGGCGCCATGTTCGCGGCGAGGAAGTCAATCACGGGCGGACTTTCCAGCCGTCACGCCGGCGGCGTTCGATTGCTGCTGCTTTGCGAGGTATTCGGCGAGCTCCTCCTCGGCTGTCTTGGCCTGCTGTCGTCGCGTCGGGTCTTCGATCAGACCGCGCAGGAAGGCGATGCGCTTGATCAACTCCGAGACCCCCTGGACGCCGAGCATGACCATGCCCAGCGGCAGCAGCGCGAAGACCGGCCAGCGGATCAGGCCGCCGGCGTTGCCCGACATCTCGCCGGAGATGTAGGCTCGCGCGACGATCGGCCAGGCCAGGTAGATGACGGCGACGACGAAAGGAAAGAGGAAGAAGCAGATGCCGAAGATGTCGATCCAGATCTGCACGCGCTTAGAGAAGCGGCTGAGAACGACGTCGATGCGAACGTGATCCTGGCGCAGCAGCGTGTAGCCGGCGGCAAGCAGGAACACCGCCGAGAACAGGTACCACTGGATCTCGAGAAAGGCGTTCGAGCTGGCGTTGAACGCCTTGCGGACGACGGCATTGCCGGCGCTGATGAGGACGGCGGCCAGCACCAGCCAGGCGATCCAGCGGCCGGCCCATTCGCTGAAACGATCGATGCGCCGTGAAAGCGCTAGAAGTGCCGGCAACGGTGTCTCCGAAGGGTGGATCCGTGTACGCCCGTCGAACGCCGGACCGATCTGCCGTTCGAAGCGCCGCCGATTCTAGGTTTGCGACCTGTGCGCCCTGATGCGTGTTTGCGCTAGGCGGGCATGCAACGGCGCGGGGCGCGACTCAGCGGCTGGTCGCTGCCTGCCAGAGCTTGCTCGAGCGCGCGCCGCTGCGGCAGAAGACGAGGATCGGCTTGGGCATCGAGGCGAGCAGCTCGCCGAAGCGGGCGATTTCTTCCGGGCTCTGGTAGTTGCCGGCCACCGGCAGGAACTCATACTCGAGCCCGGCGGCGCGGGCGGCCGCCTCGATCGCGGCGTTCGTCGGTTGCGTCGGACCGCCTTCGAAATCGGGGCGGTTGTTGATGACGCTGCGAAAACCCGCAGCGGCCGCTTCGGCCATCGCATCGGGTGCGAGCTGAGGGGCGACGCAAACGTCGGCATCGAGGCGTTGCAGGGGGAGCGTCATGGTGGCCTCAGCGCGCGAGCGCCGCCTTGACGGCGGCCGAGACGGCGGCCATGTCGGCGCGCCCGGCGAAGCGCGCTTTGGCAGCGGCCATCACCTTGCCCATGTCGGACGGGCCGCTGGCGCCGGTCTGGGCGACGATGACCGCGACTTCGGCAGCGATCGCATCGGCGCCGAGACGTTGCGGCAGATAGCCTTCGAGCACGTGCAGCTCGGCCGTTTCCTTGTCGACGAGATCCTGCCGCGCGCCGGCGGCGAACTGCGCGATGGAGTCCTTGCGCTGCTTGACGAGCTTGTCGATGATCGCAACCACGGCGGCGTCGTCGAGCACGATGCGCTCGTCGACCTCGCGCTGCTTCATCGCGGCGAGCAGCCCTCGGATCGTCAGCAGCCGTGGCGCGTCTTTGGCGCGCATGGCGGTCTTCATGTCTTCGGTGATGCGGTCCTTGAGGCTCATGGGTCTGCACTCCGCCAAAACAACAAAGCCCGCGGACGCGGGCTCTTCAATCAGGACGCTTCGCGCCCGGCTCAGTAGAGCTTCTTCGGCAGCTGCATGCTGCGAACGCGCTTGAAGTGGCGCTTGACCGCGGCCGCTTTCTTTCGCTTGCGCTCGGCTGTCGGCTTCTCGTAGAACTCGCGGGCGCGCAGATCGGTCAGGAGGCCGAGCTTCTCGATCGTCCGCTTGAAGCGGCGAAGGGCCACATCGAAAGGCTCGTTTTCCTTGACTCGGACGGTGGTCATGTAGCAACTGGCACAAAACGTTAAGTCGATGATTATAGCCCGGCCCGGGCCCTGTCGCAATTCGCGCCCAGGGCGCGGGCGCAGGCTGCGGCACTCGCCCAAGCCCACTGGAAGTTGTAGCCGCCGAG
>PLZH01000304.1 GCA_003152055.1 Burkholderiales bacterium | reverse complement strand
CGGCCGACGTCGGATCGAGCTCACAGGACTGGTTCAGATCGGCCAGCGCGCTCTCGTAGTCGTGGCGAGAGGCCGACGCCGCGCCGCGGCGCGCGAACTGGTCGGCGGTCGCAGCCTGGGCTCCGCTGGCAGCCGGATCGGCGTCGAAGGCCACGGGGCTCGCGGCCTCGCCCTTGCTGAGGGCGAACACCGTCCCGCCGCTGTACGTGAAGAACATCTTCGACTGCTGCTTCGAGACGTAGATGCGATGCGACAGGAAGAAGTCGATGCCCAGCAACATGTCGGCATCGTCCAGATAGAAGTCGGCGACGCCCAGGCGGTTGTGCAGGACCGCCTCGCCGCCGATCTCGAACCGCTCGAAGGGGGCCGTCCAGGCTTTCGCGCTTCCGCGACCCGCGCCATAGATCGTTCCGCCGGGCGTCATGTCGGCTTCGGCGACGCCGGCACGCCTGGCCGCCCGGGTCGTGACGACCGTGGTGGCGCCGGTGTCGAACAGCGCGACGAGCTCGCTCCCGTTCAACTTGGCCTGCGCGCGGATCGCCGGCGTCTTGACCCGCAATTCGGTCATCAAGTCGACCTCGGTGACGGGAGAGGAGCCGGCCCAGTAGGCCATGTTGGCCTTGGCGCAGTCGTCGTTGGGAAGCAGGAAGCGGATCACGCCGTGTGCCAGGTCGTACTCGGTATCGGTGAACGAGAGCAGGTTGCGCCCCATTACCCCCATCGTGCCGGCGCCGAACTCGTTGCCGCCGACGATGAACTCCACGTGGGGGATTTCGCCTTTGAGCAGTTGCAGCTTGTCGACGGTCGTCGTATGCGTGTCGACCCTGCCCGTGATGCCCTCCACGCGAGGACCGGGGTTCCGGCTCAGCTGCAGCTTGAGCTGCGCCACCGCGGCGTCCGTCAGGAAGCTGAAGAAGGCGCCGCTGTCCACCATCAGGGGCACGGGCGTCCCGTTGATGCCCACCGTCGCGACAGCGCGCGAGCCCACCATCTTCACCGGGAGCTCGAGCGTCTGGACCTGGCAGCCGGCATGCGCCAGCATCGGCAGCGCCAGCCCGAGCGTGGCGAGCGCTCCCGCGCTTCGCAAGCGCCGCATCGACGAACGCGGGTTTGACATCGCCTGCATCCGAGCACCCGAATCGTTCTTGTGATCGTCCACCCGGTCTCCCATGATTGCCCCGGGGCCGGCATCGCAGCACATTCGCGGCCGTCCTTCTTGCGCGCACTTTACCGGGCCGGACTCGACGACTGCCCGGCGATAACATGACACGGCTGTTGGAAGCAGGATGCGGTATGCCGCCGGCGGGACGATAGAAGGGTCGCGTGGCAGCTTTCGGGCATTTCCGTGTCGGTGTCTGAGGACCGCTTTGGGTCGTTTCCGGGCGCTGCCTCGCGCGATCGTGGTTCTCGAAAGCCGACGGCCGAACTTAAGGCTCGCGGGCGACGGCAAGGAAGGGCGGACGCTTAGACGCCACGAGGGGCGTCGCCGGTCCGTCATGCCCGAGTTCGCTGCATGTAGACACTCGGGTAACGACCTAAAGCGGTCATCTCAAGGCGCAGAGGCCGTGCCGTTCCGCATCGATGGCCGGGCGTGGGGTCGGGAGAGGGAGTCGAAGGAGGCTGCATAAGGATGCGCCGTCCGGGGACCGTAGCCGGATACCACGCCCACGACGGCGCGCGGGAGCGATCTCGGCAGCTTACCCTGCGCGGGGCGGCAGCTTGGTAGCGGCCCGCGGTGACTTACGGGGATCGGCCATGACCCGCCGTTCGCGCGCGGCATCCGGAACGTCAACAACATGGGTGATACCTGACGTTCGCCGCTGGTCGGTGGATGGCAGTCGCCCGTAGCCTGCCGTTCGGCCGCCAGTACTCCACGAAATCGGATCAAGTACAGGCGCGGACGTGGCACCAGCGTGGCCAGACGCTGCATGAGCTCCAGCGGCGACACCACGATGTGGATGATGCCGTCGCGCCCAGGCGTCTTCGGCATTTGTTCGCTGCGTCCCGGCGTGCAGCAGTTGCGCAAGAACGGCTTCTCCGTCATCGTGTGCGACGACATCACCACGTTGGCGTCAGCGGTGGCGACCGCTGCTCGATGGACGATCTTGAGAAGCCCTCCGACGTCAAGGATGCGTGCCTGGCGCGCATCGTGGCGGTGCCCAACGAGGTGACGCGCTTCGAGAAAGCCAGACCTTGGCCGCGTCGCGACGGCACCAGGTCACCCAGGCGCGTCGGCGGTGCGCGGCATCCAAGCCTCCAGTTCGCTGAGCCGTCAAACAATAGCGATGCGGCTACGCTCGCGGCATGATGTCCACTGAGAACTCCCCGCCCGGGCATGCCGGGTCCTGGGTCATGCTGCTGGCGCTGGCGGCCGCGTTCGCGATGAGCCAGGCCTTCCGGACCGTCGCGGCCATACTGGCAACACCGCTGCAGGCCGAATTTCATCTGTCGCCGCAGCAACTCGGCACGTTCGCCGGCTCCTTTCATTTCGCATTCGGCGCCATGCAGCTGTTCGTGGGAATCGGCATCGACCTGCACGGGGTGCGGCGCACGGTTCTAACCGGCTTTCCGCTGGCCATCGCCGGCGCCGTGCTGTCGGCCGTCGCGCCCAGCTATGGCACGCTGGTGCTCGGTCAGGTGCTGATCGGCGTGGGCTGTGCTCCGGCCTTCTTGGTGTGCACCGTGTTCATCGCGCGGCACTTCGCTGCAGATCGATTTACCGCGATATCTGGCGCCGTCCTCAGCATCGGCGGTATCGGGCTGCTGGCCACCGGCACCCCACTGGCCTGGCTGGTCGAGGCAACCTCTTGGCGAATGGGCTTCTGGGTGCTGGCGGGCTGCTCGGCCGCGGCGTGGTGTCTGATCGCATGGAAGGTGCACGAACCCCGATCGCGCGAGCCAGCGCCGGACCTGCCGCGCGAGTCGCTGGGCCGTGCAGCGCTGACCTTCGTGTCGCTGTTCCGACTCCCGTACACACCGGGCATCGTGGCGCTGTCCTTCGTCTGCTATGCCTCGTTCATCTCGCTGCGTGGTTTGTGGCTGGGGCCGATGCTGATCGAACGGCACGGCTATTCGCTGGTGCAAAGCGGCAACGTGGCGCTGGCGGTGTCGGCCGTGTCGCTGATCAGCCCGGCGCTGTTCGGTCGCTTCGACCCGGGAGACGGAACGCGGCGCCGCTGGCTGGTCGGCTGGACACTTTTGACGGCGGCCATGTTCACTTCGCTGGCGTTGGTGCACAACGCCACGTTCGACGTGGTGATGATGCTGGCGGTCGGGATGCTGTCGGGTTACATGATCCTGCAGTATTCCGAGGTGCGCATGGCCTACCCGGCACAGATCGTCGGCCGCGCGCTGGCGCTATTCACGATGTCGATGTTCCTCGGTGTCGCGGTGATGCAATGGTTCACCGGCCTAGTCGCCTCGATGGCCAAGGCGCAGGGCGCCGACATTTATGCGGCGGTGCTATTGACCATTGCCTCGCTGCTCGCGGTCGGCGCGGCCGCCTTCGCCTGGCTGCCGCGCGCACCACGCCCGCTTACGAGATAGCCCGCGAGTCTCGTCGACGGTCGATGATGGCCTTGGGGCCCACCACCGTGCCGCCAATGGAGCATTCGCCCGCCAGCGGCTGAATGGCTGCTCCCGCTGCATGGCTGACCTTGGCTTGACGAGCTTGAACTTCAGCAAGGGGTCGTTTCCGGGCGCTGCGTCGCGCGATCGCGGTTCTCGAAAGCCGACGGTCGAACCTCAAGGCTGGTGGGCAAACAGCGAGGAAGGGCGGAGGCTTTGACGCCGCGAAAGGCTTCGCCGGTCGGTCATGCACGAGTTCGTTGCAGCTACACGCTCGTTTGCGTCAAGGTGCCGCGAAACATTTCCTCGAGGGTGATGAGGCGGCTCTGCGCGTCGAGAAACAGAACCGCGAAGACTTCGTGCGCACGCGCGCCGAGCTGCAGGGCCAGAT
>PLZH01000242.1 GCA_003152055.1 Burkholderiales bacterium | reverse complement strand
CCAACCTTTGTACAGAGGAGGCCAAAGTGGGGGCGACGCGGCCTGCTTGACCAAGTACGCACCCAACTCAGGCTCGGCGATCGGCTTGGGCATTCGCACTGGCCACGGGATGCTCAAATCCTTCATGCGAAGGGGATTGAGCACTCAGCAATGCAATTCAACGGGACTGCGGTTGGCCAATCCAACGGATCTCCGGGACCTTGCGTGGGACAGGCATAGGCATCGCCTTGGCGTGGCCGACGATAATCGGCGCAACGGGCATCCACTCGGAGGGCAGGCCGAGCAAGTGCTTCCCTTCAGGCGTTCTAAGAAAGTTCTGTGCAAAGCCGATCCAACAGGTGCCGAGTCCGGATGCATAGGCTGCGAGCATTAAGTTCTCTGCAGCCAAGGCGCAGTCTTCCACGATCCATGGTCCTTGCGCGTTCCCCGAAATCAGGATGAGCACCGGAGCGTGGTAAAAAATCTGAAAGTCCTCGTTACCAAGCATTGAGTGGAAGTGTGCGGACTGGGCACCTGCCGGCATCGTCGCTAGCATGTGCGACTTCGCCTCTCGAGAGATCCTGTCGAGCAAGTCCTGATCGCGAACAACGGTGAACGTGCATGGTTGCTCGTTTACCGCATTCGGTGCAAGAACGGCGACCTCGATCAGGCGATGAATGGTCTCCTCATCAACCGCCTGTGTCGTGTATTCACGTGTCGAGCGGCGACCGGAGATCGCTTCATTAATGTCCATCTTGGAGTCCCCCAATATGCAGGTGCAAAGATTCGCTCGCCAGATCGCAACTGACGTTGAGCCAACTCAATCAACGGCCGGAGCCGGGCAAGGGTAACACCTGGGGGCCAAGCATTCGCGCAGATGGCAGCCGTCGTGGTAATAACGCTGCGGCTCGCTCCAGGCCGTCTGTCACTCGAGACGAAGCCGCGTCGGTGCTGGACCTTGCGGGCCACGGCCCGCGTGCTGCACCCCCGCTGACTCATGCTCGCCAGCGTCATGCGGTCCTCGGGTTGGAGCTGCCGGCACTTCGCTTGCTCTTCCATGTGCACACCTTACAGGGATGGTGTTGCACTTCAGACTTGAGGCCGCCCGCGACTCCCATGTCCTTCTGAACTGGGACCGAGAACTCCATGAAGTCCTTCTTCGAGGAGTTCTCCCAGAACGGTTGAGTGTACGGTAACGCACATAGTGCGGCTAGCGTAAAAGGAGTGATCGCACGACGGATCAATGAGCGCCACGCCCGCGTGACGCAATCTGACCCGTGGGGGCGAGTAATCAAGCAAGAGGCGCAGAGCTTCGTGTAAATGTCGATACCTTCGCTTCAAGTGACGAAGAGTGGTCCGCGTTCCCTGGATCGCGACTGATGAGAGCCGCTGGCATGTCCATATAGGCCATCAATGAAGATGAGCGCAAAGTATCTTGTAGTGTCGTTGCTGCTGGGTCTGGTGGCAGCATTTGCCCAGACCGTGCCTCCCCCACCAGAGCGTAATCCGGCGTTCACGCAGCAGGAACTGGATCAGATGCTGGCGCCGATCGCGCTGTATGACGATTCCTTGCTGTCGCAGATTCTGATGGCAGCGACCTATCCGCTCGAAGTCGTCGAAGCGGCGCGCTGGTCGAGCGCAAATCCCGCACTCAGGGGCGACGTGGCAGTTCAGGCCGTGGATGATCAGAATTGGGACCCGAGCGTCAAATCGCTGGTTGCCTTTCCGCAAGTACTGCAAACACTGAATCAGAAAATAGAATGGACCGAGCGCTTGGGTGATGCGTTTCTCTCGCAGCAGCCACAAGTGATGGACACGATTCAGAGCTTGCGTCAAAAGGCGCGGGAGGCCGGCAATCTGAACTCCAATCCGGAAGTCAGCGTAACCCAGTCGGATTCCGGCATCGAAGTCGCGGCGGTGAACCCTGAAGTGATCTATGTGCCGTACTACGACCCGGCGGCAGCCTATGGGTCTTGGTGGTGGCCAGACTATCCGCCGGTGTTCTGGGCGCCATGGGCGGGCTATGGCTGGAATGGCGGATTTGCGTGGGGTGTCGGTATTGGCGTCGGCGCCAGTCTGCTTTTCGGGTCGTGGGATTGGCGCAATCACCGCGTCTTCGTCGGCAACCCTCGACATTCTGGCGGGGGTCATCCGTGGCAGCACGATGCGAGGCATCGCCGCGGGGTTCCATATCGGGACGCGTCGCTGGCTCGGCAATTCGGTCGCGCTGTTGCAGCACCTGCCTCGCGTGCCCAGTTTCGCGGGTATGAGTCCTCGACGAACGCGCGGCCTGTCGAAGCTCACAATCCTGTACCCTTGGGATCTTCCTCAGGGGAGCGTCGGAATGTGCCCGAGCCGCGGCAAGCGATGGCACCACAGAGAGTGAGCCCGCCGGTCATGCAACCGCGGGCGAATGCTTTCGAGAATATTGGGCGTGGTGCCGACGTTCGCGATTTCAGCGCGCGCGGCCACGCAAGCTTGCCGGGTGCTTTTTCTGCGCCTGCGTCGTCGCGTGGGTCATCGCGGCCGCCGCGTCGTTGACATGATTGGTGCTCAAGGCAACTCAAGCCCGCCCATGCGCGGCAAATGGGAGCGCAAAGATGCGTCGATCTAAGGGCCTCAACAAGGTGTGCAAACGCGCGGAACAGATCGCCAGAGCTTCGCAAGCCATGTTCTGGCTCACAAGCGCGCGCCGGCGCATCGCCACTTTCGCATTCGCACTCACCTTCGTAGCGTCCGTGGGGTCCTTCGCGGCGAGTTCGCAGCAATCCTTCAGTTCGCCGCAGGCCGGTGTCACGGCGTTGGTCAAGGCCGTGAAGACGAACGACGAATCCGCGTTGCGCGCAATCTTCGGACCCAGGGGCAGCAAGCTGCTCAGTTCGGGCGACGCGGTTGCCGACGCCCACAGCCGGGCGGAATTCAGCGCAGCCTACGATGTAGCCAACAAAGTCGTGCCGGAAGGCAACGCGCAAGCGACCCTCGTCATCGGGAAGGATGGATGGCCGATGCCGATACCGTTGGTCAAGTATCGTGACGGCTGGCGCTTCGACACACTCAAGGGCGAGAACGAAATCCTCAAGCGCCGAATCGGCCGTAACGAAATCGAGGCGATGCAAGTATGCAAGGCGATCATCGATGCGGAACGGGACTATGCGGCGCAGCACCTCGACAGCGACGGCGTTCCGGTCTATGCATCTCGATTCACCAGCAGCCCCGGCAAGCACGACGGATTGTATTGGCCGACACGAGTGAACGAAACGCCTAGTCCGCTCGGCGCGCTGTTGGCCGCCGCCGCCGATGAAGGATATGCAGGCACCGGCGTGTTGCGACGTGAGCCCTATCGCGGGTACTACTACCGAATCCTCACCAGCGAGGGAGGCGGCACACCGGATGGTCGACAAGACTACCTTGTCAAAGGCAAGATGATCGGCGGCGTTGCTGTCATCGCGTATCCTGCACGTTACGGGGCGTCAGGAGTCACGAGCTTTCTTGTCAATCACGATGGTGTGATCTATGAGAAGGATCTGGGGCCGAATACTAAAGCCGCCGCTGCAGCGATCACGACGTTCAACCCAGCAGCA
The DNA here is from genome assembly GCA_003152055.1 of Burkholderiales bacterium. Lineage (GTDB taxonomy): Bacteria > Pseudomonadota > Gammaproteobacteria > Burkholderiales > Burkholderiaceae_C > Schlegelella_A. The sequence goes on along the minus strand of PLZH01000242.1, from coordinate 63 downwards.
GGTTGGAACAAGCCGGTGCCAGTCAATTAAAGCGGAGTGTGGGCATCTTCCGTGTCGTGGAAC
>PLZH01000207.1 GCA_003152055.1 Burkholderiales bacterium | reverse complement strand
GTCATAGGCGACGCTTGACCGCGAGCCGTACCCGACCCCTTACTCACCAGTCCGTAATTAAAGCGACATATCTTGAACTATCGGAAGCGGTGGTAGTCTCAACCGCGCCATCGCCGAGCTCCTCGTCGAGCTGAACCAGCGGCCCTTCAAGAAGCTTCCCGGCTGGCAGGGCGAGCGCCTTAAGGAGCTCGACGCCCCGGCGCTCAAGCCTCTGCCGGCCGCGCGCTATGAGATCAGCCGCTGGAAGTCCGCCAAGGTCAACATCGACTACCACGTCGAGTTCGATGCCCACTACTACAGCGTGCCGCACCGGCTCGTGGGCACCACCGTCGAGCTGCGCGTCACCGGCACCCTGGTGGAGGCCTTCGCGGCCAACCAGCGCGTGGCCTGCCACGCGCTGAGCCACAAGCGCGGCGGCCACACCACGGTGCCCGAGCACATGCCGGCGTCGCACCGCGCACACCTTGAATGGACCCCACAGAAGCTCATCGACTGGGGCCGTCGCATCGGCGTGAGCACCGCCGCGGTGGTGAGCTGGCAGCTCGAGCACCGCCCGCACCCGGAGCAGGGCTACCGCGCCTGTCTGGGGCTCAAGCGCCTGGCGCGCGAGTACACCCCGGCCCGGCTCGAAGTCGCCAGCGCCCGGGCGCTGGCGATCCGCTCGCCCAGCTTCCGCAGCGTCGACTCGATCCTCAAGTGCGGGCTGGACCGCCAGCACAGCCTGCTGCCCGCCACGACCACCGCACTGCCGGACCACGAGAACGTGCTCGGCCCCGACTACTACCACTGATCCCATCCACCAGCCACCGAAGGAGATCGACCGATGTTGACCGAACACACCCTCACCCAACTGCACAGCCTGCGCCTGGACGGCATGGTGAGACCGCGTCGTGCACAGCAGCCACAAGATCGAGCTCAAGGGCNNCATACCCACCGCGTCGTGCGTTCGTCGCAAGCGACGCCCGCCGCCGTGGATATGTCTGCATCGAGCACATCCGCCAACCGCTTCGCGACTGAGCGCTTCAGCCTGATCGCGGACGATTGAGCTACATTGACCACCTCGCTTGCGCGCCCCCCGCCGACCGTCCGCGATCAGACTGAAGCGGCGTCCGCGATCAGACTGAAACAGCCGTCCGCGATCGCTGAAATACGCACCAGGCCCGAGGCTGTAGTGCAAGCCCATCGGGTCGTGCGCGACAGTACGATGGTGCCGGTTCATTGGGGTCTGATACAGCCCACGCCGCACGCCTGGACCGAACCGAACGAGCGCGTTCTCGCGGCGTGCTGGTGCTGATTCCTCGCCCCGGAGAGCTCGACGAAGCGTTCAACGCAATGTCGGCTGATCTCGGGTGGCCGAAGCTGGCCTCGTGCACTGCCATGCAACATCCGGTTCGGGCCAACAGGAAGGCCGCCTGTGCGACGCCGGAGCGTTCAACCTCTGCAAACCGAGCACGGGCAGGAATCCCATGGGCCTCGGGCCTGACGCCAGATGTTGAGGCAGGATGCTGGTCGGTCGGCCGCTGTCTGCCCACGTTGACGGGCTGCTCACTACGCGGAAGGCATCATTGACACTGAGATTCAGTCAGACGACGATGGAAATCGCACGATGGTGGGCCTGCCGCACAGGGCTGGCATGGGGCCGAAGCGAACACGACCGTGACAACTTCCGGGAGATATCTTCACATGGCCAAGGTGAGTTACAAGCCGGGCGATCTTGACTCCGACGTGGCCAAAGCCGCCGGTCCGCTGCAGGTCATGACCTATCCGAAGGGCTTGAACTTCAAGGTCGAGGTCGAATTCGACGCCAAGATGGAAAAGGAGATAGGCGCCGATGCACTGCTGGCCCAAAAGATGTGGCTGGGCGTCCGTGAGGTCTACGAGGACCTAGTGCGTCGGATTGGCGAGAACCTTAAGAACACAGATCGCGGCGCCATCCAGCTGCGCAACGCCAAGGAGATCGACAAGCTGAAGAAGCTGGTGGACGTGGTCAACCGGGGCATCGAGGGCGCCACGAAGATCGCCGAGGAAGCCGCCAAGAAGGCGGTGCTGGCCCACTACGAAGGCCTGAAGAAGAAGAGAAAGGACTACGCCAAGTACAAGATCAAGATCGTCGTCACCATCACCGGCGCCACCGCGGGCCTGGCGACCAGCATTGCGCTCATCGGAGCAAGCGGCTTTTCCGGTGGTGTGAGCGGCGCACTCGGGATCGTTTCGATGGCCAAGTCTGTGTCGGTGATCGCTACTGAAGTGGTCTCTGCAGCCCAAACGGTCGAACAATCACTGAGTACGCTCAGGATACAGCTCCAGGCAGTTCATCGCATCTGGGGAGAGGCCAAAGGCAAAGGTAGGGCGGTGCGTGGTCACGCGAACGAGATCGCCGCGGCGACCCTAAAGGAGTTCTTGGGGCTCCCGATGCCGTCAGCGAAGCAGTGCCAAAGCAATCTCGACACCGCTTCAGAGAAACTCGGCGGATTGGATGTGAAAACCCATGACATATCCAAGAAGGTCTCGAACATGATGCTCGATTCGAGTGCCATGCAGAACGACTTCATCTACAAGGCCAACGCGAGGCTGAGCAAGCATCCCGATCCGCAGGCGCTGAAAAAGTACGGTCCGAAGCTGATCGGCAATCTGCAGAAAGCTGTGAAGCCCGGGAACGATGCGATCAAAGCCTTGGTGCTGGCAATCGATCAGAACTTGAAGCGTTTGGACAAATGCAAGGTCGACCTCGCCAAGCTGGCCAAGGAAGTTGAGGAGGTCAACAAGATCCGCAACTCGAACAAGTGGACGGAAAACGCCTACAAGGTTCTGGACAACTCGCTGATGGTGGCCAACAACATCTTGGCCGGGTCGCTGAGCGGCAACGGGCTGGTCCAAGGCGCGGACAACATAGTGACCAACGTCGTGCCGGTGGCGACCTCGTTCGCCTACGACAAGATCTCCGCGGTCGTGTTCGCCGACGGCGACCTCAAGAAGGCTCTCTGGTAGGCCCTGCGCAAATCGAGACTTGCACGCATCCCAGCAAAAGGGATAGGAAAGTCCGCAGCGAGGGCGAGTCGCAGATCCGGGCGCCTGAACTGGACGGTCGGGAGCACCCGCAAATGGCCGGGAGCGTGAGGTCGCGTCGACGCCCGCAAGCTGCCCTTCGCGATGAGAGACATGGCCGGCAAGGGCCGGTTTCGGCGAGGTCCGGGAACTGACGCTCCCGGCCATGAACCGCCGTTCGTGCAGATGTATTGCGGGCGCTGAACTAAGCGGTCACCTGCCGGGGCCGAAGGGAGAAGGCGCAGCCGCGACCCTTCCCACTGCAGAAGGGAACGGCGCAGGTGCCGCGTGGGTAGGATAGGCGCCATGTTTAGTGAAGCGCGAAGTTTGTTCGAGCGGTACAACGCCGCGCTATTGGAGGCCCGCCGCGCCGGCCATGGACCGCAGTTCGACTCCGAGTACCTGATCGAAGCGCAGCAGCGTCTCGAGCAGTTGGCGTTCATCGTGGATCGCGTACAGGCACTTGCCAAGCCGAGTCCGGCATCGCGGTTGTTGGCACTGGCGAAATATGAGTCCCAGCTTCACGCCGTGCCGCACCTTCGCGATGCGAAGTACGCAGACGACATGCGAGGACTACGTGGGCACCTCGAAGAGGTGGCGGCAAAGTACCCCGCTGGCCGATTGCGAATCACGCTTTCCACGACCGAGTCAATCTGCCGATGCACGCTCTTGACGATGGTGATCGCGAACGTGGAGTTCGACATGGTCATTGCCATCTTGCGAACGCGCCTGCGCTCACTGTCCATCAGCGCAAGGGCCTCTTCCCGCTCCTCCGGACTCAGGTTGTCAATGCCTTCCACGGGCGATAGTGTGCAACCCAATCTTGCTCGGCCGAGGGCCCTACTACACCACTGGATACCCGTAAAGTATCTGGATAGATGAAAGCGTGCCAGAGGAAGTGCCCGGGCTGACGTGCAACTGCGGTGCTGAGAACTTCGTGCGCGTGGTGTTGAAGCGGCCGATGCGCGCCCGTCACGTCACCGACTTCGTGGCGTGTGCGAACTGTGCTGCCGTGTACTACGTGCCTGCGTGGGACCACGGCGACGGCGCAATGAAGCGCGACGTGACCGAAGCCAGCAAGGACTATCGGAAGCCAGGAAGGCGGTAGCTCAGGCAGCGAGTACTTTCGCCAGTTTCGCCAGCGGTGCCAAGGCGCATTTTCTGAAATTGGCCTTCAGACACCGACACTCACCGTTGGGCGAGTTTGCCTCGAACAGAAGAGCAAACGTAGGCTATGACGTAGGTCCGAGGCGTCGGACCTCCATACGTCATAGGGAAGGTTGGCGGAGTGGACGGGGGAGCGAATGATGCCTCGGCCCTTACGAATCGCCTTGATTTTCTACTTCTGCGCGTTTGCGAATACCCCCGGCGCTACCCCCGGAAAGCAGCGTAGCAGGCACTGCGATCAGAAATAAGCGCCCCCTGCGAGCACGATATTGCTGCGGTCGCTGAACAGGTTGTACTTGCCACCCGAAAACCTTGAGTACTGCAGCTGCAAGAAGTACGACTTGCCCACGTCCGCACGCAGCTCCGGTCGCAGCACCGTACGGCCCTTGGAAAAGGTTCCGTCATAGGAATAACCACTGACGTCGTAGGCCACCAACAGCGGCAGCGGCCCTGTTTCGCTTGCAGACCAATGGCAAGAGCGCATCGCCAACGAACTGCT
>PLZH01000309.1 GCA_003152055.1 Burkholderiales bacterium | reverse complement strand
CAGAGCCAAGGTCGGTGGCGCCGGCAACCTGGCCGAGAAGGCTTGACGGGCGACGTGTCGACCATGCGATCGAACGGTATCTCGAGGTTCGATGTCATGCTGATCGTTGTCTTCGTGGCGGCTGTCGCCGTGATCGCAACCTTGCCGCTGATCCCTTGGCCGGACTGGCTGGAGACCCCCAGCTTTTGAACACTCCCTCGCCTCTACATCGCGCGCGATGTCGCCGTGACCGCCCGGGCCTTCCCGGGGCTGGACCAGGATCGCGCCATCAAAACCGAGAGTCGCGCAGAGTACGAGGCGTTCGTCCAAATCGTGGCGCGCTATCGCAACGCTGCGGACCTGCTCACGGTGGTGCGCGAGGCGGTCTTTCGGGAGCAGCATCTTGCCGCCGCCAGGTCCTTCCGCGAGCTACCACCCGCGCAAGCCCTGCAGGCACACCCCNNGGTAACGTCGCACATCGCGGCCCGCCTCGAGCGCGGCCAGTTCCCGCGCTCTGACCACGCTGATCGGCGACCTGGGCCCGGTCCCGCGGTCAAGAGACCCCGAGATATCGAGCGGTAGGTGATTTCGTCGCCCTTCGGACGGGGCTCGCGTAGAACGAAGCAAATGTGGGTCTTCCGCACTTTGTGTGACGATCTCTCGTGGGCCCCCCGCATCACGTGCGGGCGAGGGCGAATTCTCGCCCCGTGTCAAACTACAAGGACGCTGAATCTCATGCCACGCATCTACGTACCGTCACTGGGGCCGACAGACTGGCGCCGCCTGCTCGCAGATCCCGGGAAGCACTGGAAGCGCGGCAACTCGGCGCTCGAGCTCGCCGTCTGCTGGGAGGCCGCGCGCAACACCTGCCGCGGCCTCCCGCCGGAGGTCGCCGCGGCCCTGGACACGGTCCCGTCGCTCCTGGGGTCGGAGCTGCTGGTCTGCTTCCCGGAGCACCAGGTCGCGCTGGAGGGTGGCGGCCACCCGTCGCAGAACGACCTCTGGGCCCTCCTGCGGACCGCGACCGGCAACGCGTCCCTGGCCCTCGAGGCGAAGGCGGGCGAGCCGCTCGACAGGCTCGTCAGGGACTGGCTGCCCGACGGGGACCAGAGGAGCGGCAAGCCGCTGCGGCTGGCCGCCCTCCAGTCGATTCTCGGCATCAAGGAGGCTGACGTTTCGACGATCCGGTACCAACTGCTCCACCGGGCAGCGTCCGCAGTGCTCGAGGCGCGGAGGTTCCACGCCCACGCGGCCGTCCTGATCGTGCAGTCCTTCAATCGCGCCGCGGACGAGGAGAGCTGGAAGGACTTCGGCAGGTTCGGCGAGCTGCTGGGTGCATCGCCCGCCGAGGGCGCCCTGCATCAGGCCTCCGTCGCGACGCTGGTACCGCTGTACGTCGGCTGGGTTACGTCCGCGCCGGCGGGCAACGAACTGCTCGGTGCGGCGGTCTGATCGCCGCACCGAGCCGATGTCTAGCATGAGCCCAGAGGGAAGGCACCTGCGCTCAGGTTCAATCATGGAACTCGGAAGGTCTTCCGGCGATTGGGCGTTTGTCGATGTCGGCTTCTCGCGAGAAGGCAAGACGTTGGGGTTCCTTCTGAACGATGAGAAGCCAAGGGAGTTGACGTCCCACGAGTTGCAGGAGGAGTTGCTGGGCGTGTGCGGCGCCAGTTCCGCGCCGTTGAACCTCGTCATCGAGGCCCCGCTGAGCGCGGCCTTCAACCGTTGGGGCAATCCGGCGGGGCGATCGATGGAGAGGCAAGGCGGTAGTCACCGCTACTGGTATGCAGGCTTGGGCTGCCAGGTCATGGTCGCTGCGGGGTACCTACTCCGTGCCATCCCGTAGAACGAAGCAAATGTGTCCCGCTTGCGGACTGACGTCTACGCGGCGCCCTCTGATCTATTGGGACACATTTACCCGCACGGTTCGCGAAGCAAATGTGTCCCTTCGCCTTTGCGCGAGGCAAATCCGTCCCTGCGCGGATCCAATGGCCGCAGCCCTGCGTAACACGTTGATCCATGAAGGATCTTGCTCCACGCTTCGCCGTACCGCTCGAAGTACCCCGATCGAGAGGCGCGCGGCTGCTTGAGGCCTACAGCCCCAAGCTCGAACGTCGCGTGCAGTTCTTTGATCACCGCAGTTTCGAGCAATGGCTGCGCCTGGAGGCCGATCCGAGGGTGATCGCGCTGTGCGAGCGTCCAACGCGTGTCGGCCCGAAGACCAATGACCGGATCGTCGACTTCTGGGTTCGCCGCGCAGATACACAAGAACTGATCGTCGTTCAGACAACGTCGTCAGATACGTTGCCGGCGCGAGTGGCCGGCCTGCCCTTGCACACGGTCAGACTGGGCGACCTTGCAGCTGCTTCTGCGTGGACCAACAACTGGCAACGCATGCTGCCAGTCATCAACGTCACACGTGCGCTGATTCCCAGCAAGCTCCTCGGGTCGATGCTCGACTATGTCCGCGAGCCGATAGCTCTCGCGCGGGTCGAACACGAGCTCGCTGTCGGCGATCCTGCGATCGTGCGCGGGGCAATCTTCGAACTGCTTCGCACCGGCAGACTCCTCGCGCCGTCGCTGCACGTCGAGGCGCTTTCGGTGCACACGCTGTTGCACCCCACAACATGAGACGCCAAGGCGCCGACATCGATCCCGGCGCATGGCCGGCGTTCGACGTCCGGGTCCTTCAAAGACGGCTTCGCAAGACGTTTGCGTCGCGCCGAGAGGCCGTCGAGTTGTACGCGAACCGTGTGCCGGTTGTCGAAATCCTTGCACGCACGGGCGTTCATCGGCGTCAGCTCTACCGGTTGATCGGATCACTGCTCGGCGCTGCATGAGGATGGTCGAATATTCGGCTGGCGAGGGCTGGTTCCGTACGTCCACGTTGCGGACTATCAACGCACCGCGCGTATCGAACTCAATCCCGACGGCAATGGCGCCGCCGGTGCGTTCTCGATGCTGCTGCGTGCCTACCGTGCCCTCATCGCCTGGCTGGCATCCCGCATCCGTGACCGGCGTATCGCGCTGAGGCAGATTTCTACGGACGGGGTAGTTCGTCGGCACGATCCGCTGCCCGGCTCATGGCGACTACCTCAAGGAGGGTTGCACCTCTTGCGGTCACACGAGCCCCTATCGGCTTGATGCCAAGCTGCTTGGCTCGCCCTACCAATGTCCGCACTGCAAGCGCCCCTACCGTCGGTCCCAAGCGCGCATGTCGCAGCCGTTGCCCTCACAAATTCGAACTGCGATCACGCGCGCCTTCTTGAACTGAAAGGCCGCCGCTCTCACGTCATACCGTTCCGCTGGGTAGCTTTTTTGGATAAAACGAACAGTATTGGGTTAGGCCTTGGTTAGGCCTCGGCGCGCTTGGGACGAAAGATTGCATAGTTTCCATTCGCTTGCGATACGAGGGACTGCTCCACATAGAGCCGTGCCTCCAGATTTGCGACGGTCTTTCCACGGTTGACGAGTTCCGTCTTGCAGACAACCTTGCCTGTGGTAACGGGCTTGAAGTAGTTGATCTTGATCTCTATCGTTGCGCAAATCTCGCCGGATTCGAGAGTCGGGTAGAGAGCTGCTCCCATACCTGTGTCGGCCATGGCGTACAACACAGCACCGTGGACAACCCCATGCGGGTTCAGGTGTTGAGAGCCCACGACCAAGGCGAGCGTGCTCGAGCCGGAACTCTGGCTTTCAACCTGCAGGTCAATGAGATCGGCAAAGGGATGTTTCACAGCTCGACTCCGGGGCCTAACGCGCGAAGCGGCCTTTGGCCCATCCGCTCGATGGGTTAGGCCTCACGGCATTGACTCAGCCCGCAAGCAGACGAAAGGCCCAAAACACACCGATGCCCATTTGCACAGCAAACGCTAAGAACCGAAGCGTGACGGCCAGCGCAGACAGCGAGCTGAGATGAATGAGCGACTGCAGGATGCGTGCGCAGAGAAACGTGTACGCCAGCGGGTCGGTGATGGAAGACCTACCGGATACTGCGGCGATGAGCATGAGCCCACCGAAGATTGGCAGCCCTTCGACGCAGTTCGCGTGAGCGCGTGCGAGGCGCTGCATGAAGGGCGAGAGGTTCGAGTTGTCCGGTGTGAACCCATTCGCCGCGACGGCCTTGGTAAGGACGAGCTTGGAACGAACAGTCTCCATGAGCACCAAGAGGAACAGCGACCAGGCGACGAAGCCAGCAAGGGCAGTAAGCGTGGGGTTCATGCTCAATAGTACGGCGTGCGTCTCGCGGGAGCGTTTTCGTGGGGCCTAACGAATGAAAGGGACTTCCCCGTCTCGAGCTATCCGCATGTGCGGAGACCGGCAACGAGTGCCACGATGGGAACTGCGAAGTCTCATCAACTCACTCGGAAGGGGAAGTCATGGCTATTGTTACCGTCGGGATCGATCTCGCCAAGAACCGTAGAGAAAAGTGATGTTGTCCCAAACGTTGCGGTAAAGATGTCCCATCGCGCATGCTGGCCAGGCCGACTAGCCGGAAAGCTAGGATTGGCGAGGGTTTACGGCTCAGAAAAGCAAAGTTGTCACACTGCGCCGGGCTGTGCCACGCCGGAAAGCGAAGTTGTCCCAGCGTCCGCTGGCGCCGCAGCGTGCCGTCAGGTCAGGACGGAGCGCGTGATCGCGGCGCGCTCCTTGCGCAGGAGCGCAAACCGCTTCGGGGAGGGGCCGATCCCGCTGCTTGCTTGAAATCCACGACAGTGCCGGCAGCGAAACGGCGCATCCAGTAGCTGTGCCTTGTAGCGCGGCGTAGATGCCTTCATGGATCAACACCTTAGGCACGCAAGTCGACGCCAAAGCTGCGAAGTGACGAATTTACTTGCCGCTATTGCGAGTTGACAACTTCACTTTCCTGGTTCTACCGGTAAAGATGTTCCAGGCCGGGAACCTCTACGAGGGAGACCGCTTGCCGCAGGCGGGGACAACTTTCTTTTCCTCTACGCGAGTCGATCGGCGGGGCTCGCGTCCGGTCAGTCATCCGGATGCGCGAAAGCTTCGGCAGCAGAGTCGGGGCACCTTTTGTCGCTATTCCGGCAGGTCATCCGTGTGGCTGGTATAGAACGTGATTCCATTGCCATCAGGATCGACCAATTGAAAATAATCGTGACCGAAAAATTGGTCCTGCGCAATCGCATCCGCCACCAATCCCTTTTCAACTAGGGTCGTCCTGAACCTCTCCAAATCATCCCTTGACTTCCCGTCAATCATCAAATCGAGCCGCTCGTTAAAGTAGGCGCCTCGCTGACCAAGATGACTGGGCTCTATCGAGAATGGCAGTTCACCATCTTTTCCGAGCAACAAAATGTGAGTCCCGCCACGCAATTCGATGATCGACATACCCGGAAACTTTCCAAATGGGCGCGGCCCAATTCGGAATAGAACTTGTAGCTTGCGTCGACATCGTTGACCTTCATAACAAAATGCCCGAAGGCTGCTATCGGTTGATTTGCGTTCATATTCCTATCAATCATTTTCGATAAATCGTTTTCTCGCTGATTGACAAGTACCACTTGTCATTAGATTTCAACGAGCACCAACCTTGTCGAAACCGTTGAAAAAGGCAGCACTCCGCGCTGATGCGGTCGAAGCAATTCAACTATTCTTGGCGCCAAGACTGGGGAACCTGCCTCTTCCTGTGCGGTTCAGTGCGACAATCCGACTGATTGGTCGGAAATGAATTATGCGACTGCTCAGTCGGAAAAGCAAGGGGTCTGTTTGACACGCAAAAAGGAGATTGATCGGGATCGGGTCCTGGACGCCGCTGAGGGCGTGATCCTCGAATCCGGCGGCCGGACTTTCACGCTCGATGCCGTCGCCAAGCGAGCGGGGATCAGCAAGGGTGGGCTTGTCTACACCTTCCCGACCAAAGATGCACTGGTGCGCGCAGCGTTAGAGCGAGAGGTAACGCGTTTTCAGAAGGCGGTGCGCCGGCGGCTCGGGGACCGACCGCTTGAGCCTTTCGAACTGGTCCTGGCCCATATCGACGAAGCGCTAGACGAGGACGCCGCCACGACGCAGAAGGCGGCCTTTCTCGTGACCGCGCTAGTACACGCGCCCGACATGATGGAGCCAGCGAGACGGTATTACCGCGCGTTGCTCGATCCGCTGCTCTCTGAATCTGGCGCTGCCCATGAGGTTCGTCACGCCTTGCTGGCGGTTGAGGGAATCTTTTTGCTCCGAGGACTCGGCTTCGTGGAGGTCTCTGCAGCAGAGCACAAATCCGTCCTGCTTCACGCGCGAGAGATCGTCGCCAGGGTACTGTCCGAACGTTGAGTGCCGAGGGCGCGTCCACACCCGTAGAGGAGAGTGATCCAAACCGTGGGAGGCGATTTCTCCGATTTGATGGCGAACTCTCCGTGCTGCGACTTGCCGCATTAGCCAATACGCAGTGCACGAACTCGCCGCACCCCCCGCCCGGAGGCCTCCCACGGTTTGTCACTCTCTTCTACGCGCGTGCTGGCCGCGTCCTACTAGGGAACGACTGCGGGTTGAGCGAAACCACCCTTGGCGCGGACCAAGGCCAAGAGCATGATGTTTATGCGCTGGGCGCCGTTCTTACGGGCCGCCGCAGATCTACAACGCAACGTCGTTGATGTTCGCCCTACAAAGAAGGAGACGCTCATGCACCTCGCAT
>PLZH01000023.1 GCA_003152055.1 Burkholderiales bacterium | reverse complement strand
GTTACAGGGACTACCCCGAAGGACGCGTCACGCGAGCGACACGCGCGGCGCCTCGCCGGCAAGCCCTTGGCCGGGGCCGGCCGGGCGCCGCTGACTACACTGGCGGCGATGGAAGTTGCCGCGAAGACCGCCGCCGAACCCGAAGCGTTATCTGCCACCTTGCCTGCCGGCTGGCCGAATCGACTCGAGAGCCTGGGTGAGCGATTCTTTACGCGCCTCGGTGCCGAGCCCTTGCCGGAGCCGCGTTGGGTCGTGCGCAGCCCGGAGTGCGCGAAGGATCTCGGCTTTCCTTCGGACTGGTGGCAACGCCCCGACTGGAACGCGCTTGCGGTCTTCAGCGGCAACGCGACGTGGCCGCGCATGCAGCCCCTGGCCAGTGTCTACAGCGGGCACCAGTTCGGCGTCTGGGCCGGCCAGCTCGGCGACGGGCGCGCGCTCTGGCTCGGCGAGGTCGACGCACCGGCCGGCGCGATGGAGCTGCAGCTGAAGGGCGCCGGCCGCACGCCCTACTCGCGCATGGGCGACGGTCGCGCCGTGCTGCGCTCCTCGATCCGCGAGTTCCTCTGCTCCGAGGCGATGCACGCGCTCGGCATCGCGACGACGCGTGCGCTCTGCGTCACGGGCTCTTGCCTGCCGGTGCTGCGCGAAAGCGTCGAAACTGCGGCGGTCCTCACGCGCGTCGCCCCGAGCTTTCTGCGCTTCGGTCATTTCGAGCATTTCGCGAGTCGTGGCGAGATCGATGCGCTTCGCACGCTGGCCGACTTCGTCATCGACCATCACGAGCCCGATTGCCGGGAGCGCGACGATCCGTACGCAGCGCTCTTCGAGCGCGTCGCCGAGCGCACCGCCGACCTCATGGCGGCATGGCAGTCGGTCGGCTTTTGCCACGGCGTGATGAACACCGACAACCTGTCGATCCTGGGCCTCACGATCGACTACGGCCCGTTCGGATTTCTCGACGCGTTCGACCCAGGCCACATCTGCAATCACTCCGACACACAGGGCCGCTACGCTTGGGCGCGTCAGCCGCAGATCGGGCTGTGGAACCTGCATGCGCTTGGCCACGCGATGCGGGGTCTGGTCGCCGACGAGGGCACGGTCCATGCCGCGCTCCAGAGCTACCCGCCGCGCTTCGCCGGCTCGATGGTCGCGCGCTTCGCCGCCAAGCTCGGGCTTGACACGCCACAAGACGGCGATGGCGAGCTGATCGACGACCTGCTTCGCCTCATGGCAACGGCGCGCGCCGATTTCACGATCACTTTTCGGCGTCTTTGCGATTTCGATTCTTCGGCCACGGCAACCAACGATCCGGTGCGCGATCTCTTTGTCGACCGCGCCGCCTTCGACGCCTGGGCCGCCCGCTATGCCGCGCGCCTTCGCCGCAATGCCATCCCCGACGCCGGGCGCAGCTTGCGGATGCGCGGCGTCAACCCCAGATACGTGCTTCGCAATCATCTGGCCGAAGCGGCGATCCGCGCCGCCGAGGGCGGCGATTTCAGCGAGACCGAGCGCCTGCGCGCTATCCTCCAGCGACCCTTCGACGAGCAGCCGGAGGCCGTCGCCTACGGCGAATTTCCGCCCGATTGGGCTAAGCACCTCGAGGTGTCGTGTTCATCATGAGCGACTACAAGGTCAAGAAATCCGATGCGCAGTGGAAAGAGCAACTCGATCCGATGCAGTTCCAGGTCGCGCGCCAGGCCGCGACCGAGCAGCCCTTCTCAGGCAAGTACTGGGATCACTGGGACGACGGCAAATACAACTGCATCGGCTGCGGCACGCCGCTGTTCACCTCGTCGACCAAGTTCGACGCCGGCTGCGGCTGGCCGAGCTACTCGGAGTCGATCAACAGCGAGGTGATCGAACGCATCACCGACAGGTCGCACGGCATGACCCGCGTCGAGGTGCGTTGCAAGAATTGCGGCTCGCATCTCGGCCACGTCTTCCCCGACGGGCCCGAGCCGACCGGCGAACGCTTCTGCATCAACTCGGCAGCGATAGACTTCGCACCGCCCAAATGAAGCTTCTTCTCGATTTCCTGCCGATCATCCTTTTCTTCGGCGCGTTCAGGCTTGCCGATGCCCATGCCGACGTCGCCGCGCGATTCGCCACCGATCATCTCGGCTTCGCCGTCTCCGGCGGCGTCGTGGGCCCCGCCGAGGCACCGGTACTGCTCGCGACCGTCGTCGTGATTCTTGCGACGTTGTTGCAGATCACGGTGCTTCTCGCGATGCGGCGCAAGGTCGACACCATGCTCTGGGTCACTTTCGCGCTTATCGCGGTGCTCGGCGGCGCGACGGTGTGGTTCCACAACCCGACCTTCATCAAGTGGAAGCCGAGCGTGCTTTACTGGGCGATGAGCGTCGGCTTGTGGGCCAGCCAGGCGTTCTTCGGCAAGAACGTCCTGCACTCGCTTGTCGGCGAACAGCTCGAGCTGCCACCAGCGGTGTGGCAGCGCCTCAACTTCGCCTGGATCGCCTTCTTCGCCCTGATGGGCGTAGCCAACCTGTACGTCGCCTACAGCTTCTCGACATCGACGTGGGCGAGCTTCAAGGTGTTCGGCCTCAGCGGCGTGATGCTCGTCTTCATGGTCGCGCAAGGCGCCTATGTCTCCCGCTACGTCAAGGACGAGGCCAGCGCCGAACCGGACCCGCTGGCGGAAAAGACAGTGGGTGCAGAAACCGAGCACCGCTCATGAGCGTCTCAGCGGCGGAGATCGAGCAGGCACTGCGCGCCGCGCTGGCGCCGCAGGCACTCGACGTGCAGGACGACAGCCATCTGCACGCCGGCCACGCCGGGGCCCTCGAGGGCCGGCACTTCAGCGTCCGCATCGTCAGCCCGGGATTCAAGGGCCTGGCGCGGGTCGCCAGGCACCGCCTCGTATATGATGCCCTGCACTCCCTGATGCCGCGTGGGATCCACGCTTTGGCCATCGACGCCCGCGTCCCCGACGAACCCTGATCCTAGCCCCGGGCCGAGCCGCGGCGACGCAGCACGGCGGCCCTCCTCAACCAGCCCGAAAGGCTCTATTTCATGAAGATGCGTTTCATTGCCGCCAGCGTCGCGCTGGCCGCCGTCGCGCTTGCGGGCATCGCCCCGCTCGCGGCACAAGCCCAGAACATCGCCGTCGTCAACGGCAAGGCGGTGCCGAAGTCCCGCGTCGATGCGCTGATGTCGCAGGTGCAGAAGCAGGCGACGGCGCGCGGCCAGCAGTTGCCGCCCGAGATCGACAAGCTGGTGCGCGACAAGGTCGTGACCGACGAGATCCTGACCCAGGAAGCCGAGCGCCGCGGCCTCGCCGCCTCGCCCGAATTCAAGCAGCAGATGGATCTGGCGCGGCAAAGCATCCTGATCGGCCTGCTCTCCGCCGATGTCGACAAGAAGACGACGATCAGCGACGCCGATATCCAGAAGGAATACGACAAGTTCAAGGCGCAGGCGAGCGGCACCGAATACCGCGCCCGCCACATCCTGGTCGAGAAGGAAGATGACGCCAAGGCCATCATCGCCCAGCTCAAGGCCGGCGCCAAGTTCGAGGACCTGGCGAAGAAGAATTCCAAGGATCCGGGCTCGGCGGAAAAAGGCGGCGATCTCGATTTCGCGGGGCCCAATGCCTACGTTCCCGAGTTCTCGCAGGCGATGGTCAAGCTGAAGAAGGGCGAATACACGCAGGAGCCGGTGAAGACGCAATTCGGCTATCACATCATCCAGCTCGAGGACACTCGCGAAGCGAAGTTCCCGCCGCTGGCCGACGTGAAGCCGCAGATCCAGCAACGCCTGGCCCAGGAAAAGGCCGCCGCCTTCCGCGATGAGCTTCGCGCCAAGGCGAAGACGGACTACAAGTTCACGAACTGACCCTTCCCGCCTCGATGCGCAGCTGCTCGTCGCAGCGCGTGGCGATGGCCGGATCGTGCGTGACGAGGACGAGCGTCGTCCCCGTCTCGCGGTTCAGCTCGAACATCAGCTCCATCACCGTCTCGCCGGTCGCGAAATCGAGGCTGCCGGTCGGCTCGTCGGCGAGCAGCAGCGCCGGCCGGACGACGAAGGCGCGGGCCAGCGCGACGCGCTGCTGCTCGCCGCCGGAGAGCACGCGCGGATAGTGGCGCAGCCGCTCGCCGAGGCCCACGCGCTTGAGCATCTGCGTCGCCAGCGCGCGCGCATCGGCACGGCCTTGCAGCTCGAGCGGCAGCATCACGTTCTCGAGCGCACTGAGGTTGCCGAGCAACTGGAAGCTTTGAAAGACGAAGCCGAGTTTGGCCGCGCGCACGGCGGCGCGCGCATCCTCGTCGATGGCGAAGAGATCGAT
>PLZH01000043.1 GCA_003152055.1 Burkholderiales bacterium | reverse complement strand
TGGGACGTCCGTTCGATGGGTTAGGGCAACGCTGATCAAGCATATGTTTCCCGCTGAACAGTAGTTAATTCTATTCGGCAGGCTAATTTTCCCAATTCCGGTGCAGCGCGCGTCGTCGAAGTGCGCATTACATCGTAAATCTGCCCGTTCGGACCCTTGCAGCGGGCTATTTGCTCGCTCTGCCTGTTCTATGCACGGAGTTGTGTCAACAGTGGTCTGCGTGCGAGGTAGATGTTGGCCATCGCCAGCGTCACGAACGCCCGAGTCGCGTTCTTGGCCAGTCCGCGGTAGCGCACCTTGTTGAATCCCCACAGGCGCTTGACGACGCCGAACACGTGCTCGACTCGGGCACGAGTGCGAGACTTGGCGCGGTTGACCATGCGCTCGAGCTCCTCGGTCACGCTGCCCTTGCGCACCGTCTTGTTGGTCAAGTCCTGGGCGCCAGGCGCCTTGGCCTGGATCGTCGCCTGCTGTGCCGCGTACGCGCAATCGCCGAACACGCGCTCCTCCTGCCCATGCAACAGGTCGGGCAACGGATGCTTGTCGTGAACGTTGGCTGCGGTGACGACGGCGCTGTGCGCCANNCGTCTGGTGCATCTCCGGGTCGCGCCGTTTGTCGGCGTTCTTCGTCGAGCTCGGCGCGCCGATGATCGTGGCGTCCACGATCGTGCCGGTACCGACCTTCAGACCGTTGGCCTGCAGCACCTCGCCGACCTTGGCAAACAACGCCTCGCCCAACTTGTTCTTCTCCAGCAGGCGGCGGAACTTCAGCAGCGTCGTCGCGTCGGGCACGCGCTCGCGCCCCAGGTCGATACCCACGAAGCGGCGCAGCGCCGTGCTGTCCAGCAGCGCGTCTTCGCATGCCGCGTCGGCCAGATTGAACCAGTGCTGTACGAAGTACATCCGCAGCATGCGCTCCAAGCCCACTGGTGGACGACCGTTGCCAGCCTTCGGATAGTGCGGCTCGATCACGCTGCATAGCTCCGTCCAGGGAACGATCGTTTCCATCGTCGCAAGGAACATGTCGCGCCTGGTCGGCTTGCGGTACTGTTCGTACTGCGCGTTCTGATCGGCCGCCATGGCGAGCGTTTGTTGCTTCATGTCGAGATCGATGCACGCGCCATGCCAGCACGGGACTTGATCAGCATTGCCTTAGGTTCCACCCGCCGATGCGCCCGCAGAAACGCAAGCCGTTGCCGCCTTCTGCAATTCCTCAAGCGAGGCTGCAAAGTACTGCGGCAATTCGACATCCGGAAATGCGCCGAAGTCTCGAGTGTCAAAGGTGCGCCATTCGCTAAGTCTGTTGTGAGCGCTGGCGTACAGCAAGACACCAAACGTTGTGGGTCGGACCATTGCATACGGAAGGGATTGCTTTTCGTCTATCTTGTGATTGTCCGTCTTGTACTCGCCAAGTAGGCCCTGCCGATGCAATATGTTTAGGTCAGTATCCAACCGAAGAGCCAGGCGCTGAATCAGTTCGACCGCAGCGAACCAGAGTTACTTCGTACCCAGTTCAAGACCTTGGCCTACATTGACGGTGGCTCCCGAGGCGACGAATATCTGGTTGAGAGAGTGGTAGATGACGTAGTGAAGGCGTAGTTGTCTCGCTGACAGTGACTTGATGACATCAACGAACTGAATCGCATCATCGTCTTTCCCATCGGCACTTCGAGACGATGCAAGAATTCCTCCAAAATACTCCGCGCATACCTCGTCTTCTGTGAACGCACCGTTCCAAAGAACGTCGCGCGTCACCCTAAGGTTGGCTTGCTTCCCGTCTTCGGGGTCTTCGACTTTGCGATAGGCAGCAGCGACGAGCCTGTCACGGCCTTTCGCGTAGAGCTTCTTTAGATCTTCGCCGATCTCAGTGAGCGCGGGACCGAAGACCTTCTGCAGAGCCCATTCGCCGGGCAACGCGATGGCAAGCTTTTTTTCTTCTTCGGGCATGTCACACCTGTTCGTTGTGGGACCTAACGTGATATCGAAGACACGTCGGTAGCTGCCCCGCTGTCCATTTCTTCGCCACAAGCGGACAGACCGACTGAAATGAGCTCCACGTCGATCGCCGGCGCGAGCGGTTCCATTATCGGCAGCATACCGTGGGATATCTCCTCGTCAAACCGGACACGGGACAGTGTCGCGATCGCCGCTGAAAGGGGACGGCAGGGCCGGGCTTCTGGCCGCGTACGGCGCCGTCGACGTGAGCCGTCTGGGGCGCCCAGGCATTGCCGGCATGGCGGCGGCCGGCGGTGGCGCCTGGGCGCCTCCGAGACGGCGCGGCGACCGCGTGCGGGCCACGTTTACGCGCCCAGCGGCTGCCAAAAAGGGACATTTTCCTAATAGAAGTCTTTATTAGGAAAATGTCCCTTTTTGCAGGCCCACGCCCTCGTCGGCGCGCGCCTTCTTCGCCGGCCGGCCGCCTCTCAGCCGGTCATCACTTCGTCGCGAACTTTTCGGGGATTTTCCTCGCAGAATTTCCTGCAATTTTTGTCGGAAACGCGCGCACGGACCCTCTCCCCCGGTCGCCTCAAACGGCGTACCCCACTTCGGATTCCGGTTTGCCACCGGCCAAAAAGGAGTCTCTTCACCCTCGCCGGAGGAGATTCGCTTTCGCTCCATGTGCGCTGGCCTTCGGCCCGCGCACTCGGCATGCGTTCGTGTTCTTCACGTCCGCAACCTCAAAGGAGCGTTCTCATGTTCACCACTGGCTTTGCGATATTTCTCGGCCTGCTGTTCATCATGGCCAAGCTCAAGCGCAAGCTGATGCTTCGGCTGCTGCACTTCGATGTGCTGCTCGACATGGCCGTGACCATGTTGGTCCTCTATCTCCACTGGGGATCATTCGAAGGCGTGATGGCCGCGACCATCGCCGGCCTGTTCACGAGCCTGGCGACGACCATCGCCAAGAGGATGTTCGGGTGTATCCGCGGTGGCGAATACCACCCGGGCAAGTTCACGCTCGCGCTCTGACCTAGCAACCTCTTCCACCTCACGCCCCCGCGCAGCTCGCCTGCCGGGGGCGTTCTGCTTTCAGGAGCTCTCTCATGACAACCGCACTCCGGGACGTCTACCAGACCGTCACCGACCAGATCATTGCCGCACTCGAAGCCGGCACGCCGCCGTGGATCTGCCCGTGGCAAGGCAGCGACGCCGACATGGCTCCGGCGAACCTCAGCACGCGTCGGAACTACAGAGGCATCAACGTGCTGCTGCTCAACCTGCAGTCGATGCTGCGCGGCTACGGCTCCAACCGCTGGCTGACGTTCCAGCAGGCCCGAACGCTCGGTGCCTGCGTCCGCAAGGGCGAGCACGGCACGCCGATCGTGTTCTTCAAGCTGCACGAGCTCGGCAACGTCGCAGAGCCTGACGCTGCTCGGCGCGTCGTGCCACTGCTTCGGACGTTCACGGTGTTCAACGCCGCGCAGGTCGACGACCTGCCCCCGGCGCTGACACCTGCTCCCGAGCCTTGCTCCGTGTGGGATGCCAGCCTGGTGGCCGACCGCATCCTCGAGGAGTCTCACGCTCGCATCCGGCATGGCGGCGCTCGCGCGTTCTACATGCCAAGCGAGGACGTGATCCAGCTGCCGCCGCACACGTCGTTCGCCAACGCGACCGACTACTACGCCACGGCGCTCCATGAGCTGACGCACTGGACCGGCCATCCGGACCGCTGCAGCCGCCCACTCGGACGCCGGCACGGGATCGACGCCTACGCGTTCGAGGAACTGGTCGCGGAAATGGGCGCGGCGTTCCTGACGAACCACTGCCGGCTGCCGGGCAGGCTGCAGCATGACAGCTACATCGCCAGCTGGCTCGCGGCGCTACGCAACGACAAGCGGCTGATCTTCTCGGCCGCGTCACTCGCACAGCGCGCCGCTGATTACCTGCTGCCCTGCACGTCCGAGCAGGACGAGGTCATGCCTCTGGCCGCTGCGGCCTGAGCGCTGCACGCGCACTTTCCGGCCGATCTTGATGGCCCACCCCGGCGCCCGGTCGAACGCGAGTTCGCCGGGCGCTGTTCTTTTCCACTCTCACTTTGGAGTTCACCATGTCCGACTCACCCGTCAATCACTTCGCTCGTCTCAACGCGATCAACGTCTCCGAGCACATCGAGAAGAAAGGCGGCTTCGCCTACCTGAGCTGGCCGTTCGCCGTGGCGCAGCTGCGCCTGGCGGACGCCAGCGCGGTCTGGGAAGTTCGCCGGTTCGACGGGCTGCCCTACCTGGCCACCGATACCGGCGTCTTCGTCGAGGTCGCCGTGACGGTCCAGGGCGTCACCCTCAGCCAGATCCACCCGGTCCTCGATGGACGCAATCGGCCGATCCTCGCGCCGACCTCGTTCGACATCAACACGTCGATCCAGCGCTGCCTCGTGAAGGCAATCGCGTTGCACGGGCTCGGCCTGTACATCTACGCCGGCGAGGACCTGCCGCAAGCCTTCACCGAGGCAGCAAACGACGGGGCGGCACCGACAAAACCGGCGGAAGTCGCGGCGCCGATTCCCGCGCGCACCTACGCCGCGCAGACCATCTCGCCCGCCCAGCAGACCAACATCCAGCGCCTGGCGCTTGAGGTCGGCACGGACGTCGAGCGCGTCACTGCGCACTTCGGCGTCAGGAGCCTGAGAGAAATCCGCGTGGCCGACTACCTGCGCGTCGTCCGCTCCCTCGAAAAGCGGCGGGCCGCATGAGCACCATCGTCAACCTCGTCCAGGGCTCGACGGAGTGGCTCGAGTACCGCCGCTCGATGCGCAACGCATCGGAGACTGCGGCGGTTCTCAGCATCAGCCCGTGGGTGACGCCTTACCAGCTCTGGCTGCTCAAGACCGGGCGCAGGGAGCAGGCCGTGAACGCGGCGATGCTCAACGGCACCGCGCTCGAGCCCGAGGCGCGCAGCGCCTACGAGCTGGAGACCGGCCACGTCATGCAGCCGCTCGTCATGCAGGACGGCGACTACTCGGCGAGCTTGGACGGCATCACGCTGCAGGGCGATCTGATCGTGGAGATCAAATGCCCGATGCGGGGTGTGAGCTCGTCGCTCTGGCAGGCCGTGGAGACCGGGGAGGTGCCCGGCCACTACGGTGCCCAGATCCAGCACCAGTTGATGGTCAGCGGCGCGACGCTGGCTCACCTGTGGGTGTTCGACGGGGCGCGCGGGCTGCTACGGACGATCGAGCGCGACGAGTCGGCGATGGCCGCGATCCGAGACGCCTGGGACGGCTTCAGCCGGTTCCTGGCGACGGACTCACCGCCGCCGTTGCTACCGGCGGACACGGTGCTGCGCGAGGATGCGGCTTGGTCAGAGGTAGCCCGTGCGTACGCGAAGGCAAAGCAGGTCACCCTGGTAGCCGACGAGGCGCTGGATCGCGCCAGAGAGGCTCTTGTGGCCCTCACCGGGCATCCTCGGGAGGAAGGCGCCGGCGTGGCTGTGACGCGGTTCTGGAAGGCCGGCAGCGTCGACTACAAGAAGGTGGTCGAGCTGCGCGGCGTCGACCTCGAGGTTTACCGCGGCAAAGGGCGTGAGGAGGTGCGCGTCTCAGTTTCCTGAGGAGCCTCATACTCCGGTCGGACTCGCAAAGATATTTTCTGATCGTCGCATACTGTCGCTAAGAGGCAACAGCGGTTGCCAAGAACGCAAACCGTAGGTGCCGAGAAACGGCAACCGAATGGCAACCAGCGGCATACGGGGAGCCAAAAATGGGAAGAGGCTTAGTAGGCGCTAACCTGCTAAGCCTCGTCTTTACTGGTCGGGACGGAGTGATTCGAACACTCGACCCCTTGCACCCCATGCAAGTGCGCTACCAGGCTGCGCTACGCCCCGAAGCGGCGGATTATAGGCGGCGCCCCCTCAGCTCAGGGCGCGAGCAGGCCGCGGATCGAGAGGAGTTCCTGCCGGACTTGCGCGGCTGACAGCGTATAGGGCGGCAGCTCGAGAGACGGCGCATCGCCATCGTCGACGGCCAGAGCGGATTCCACGTCGGCCTCGGCGGTCGTCTCGATCGGCACCGCCATCCGCTTGGTGCTAGCGAGCTCGGCTGCGTCGCGGTGCATCGCGGCGTCGGCGAGCCGATTGCGGGCGCCGCTGATCGTGAAGCCCTGTTCGTAAAGCAGTTCGCGAATACGCCGGATCAGCAGCACTTCGTGATGCTGGTAGTAGCGGCGGTTGCCGCGCCGCTTCATCGGTTTGAGCTGCGTGAACTCCTGCTCCCAATAGCGCAGGACATATGGCTTGACGCCGCACAGGTCACTCACCTCGCCGATCGTGAAGTAGCGCTTCGCAGGGATCGGCGGGAGGGTTTTCTCCATGAAAATCAATAAGATCAGGAGATAAAGCTCGACTTTACTCGAACTCGTCAGCCGGCGGCGTGTCGCCTTGCACAACTCCCTTCAGTTTGTGGCTTGCGTGAAAAGTCACGACATGGCGGGCCTTGATCGGGATCGCCTCGCCGGTGCGCGGGTTGCGCCCGGGCCGGGGCGCCTTGCGCCGGATGTTGAAGTTGCCGAAGCCCGACATCTTGACGTCGTCGCCGGCGAGCAGGGTGGCGTGGATGAGGTCGAAGAAAGCCTCGACCATGTCCTTCGACTCGCGCTTGTTGAGTCCGAGACGCTCGAAAAGAAGCTCGGCGAGCTCAGCCTTGGTCAGCGTCGGCGTCACCAGCGTCGGCTGCAATGCGCGCGGAGTGGGTGAATCGTTGCGGGCGGCCATCGTTGCCTTCGCCTCCTCTTGCTACTGCGCCCGCAGGCGAGCGCCGAGCCGCTCGCCGAGGGAGGCGACGACGCCGGCAACGACGCGGTCGATGCGCTCGTCGGTGAGCGTCTGGGCATCGTCGCGCAACTCGAGGCGCAAAGCCAGGCTGCGCTCGTCTTCGGCGATGCCAGGAACCGGGCTCTTGGGCTCGTAGACGTCGAAAAGTGTTGCCGTGCGAACCACGCCCGATGCGCCCGCCTCGGCTGCACCGATCAAGGCGTCATGGGTGACGGAACGACGAGCGACGATCGCGATGTCACGCCACGCCGGCTGCTGCTTCGGCAAGGGCACGAGCGCGGGAAGCTCGCGTTGCAACAGGGCTTCGGCATCGATCTCGAAGACGACCGCGTTGCCGGCCAGCTCGTACGCCTGGCGCCAGCGCGGGTGCAGCTCACCGATGAAGCCGACGCGCTCACCGTGCCTTTCGATGGCGGCGCTGCGCCCCGGGTGCAGCGCCGGATGCGGCGCCGCAAGGAAGCGCCAGCCGGCGCCGCCGAAAAGCGACTCGAGATCGCCCTTGACGTCGAAGAAATCGACGGCCCGCTCGGGGATGCCCCATTGCAACGGCGCCGTGGCGCCGAACCCGAGGCCGCCGAGCCTGAGCGGCTGGCGAACGCCGGCGACGGCGACATCGCCCGCGGCGGCACCGGCATCGCGAACATAGACCTTCCCGAGCTCGAAGACGCGAAGGCGCGAGGCCTTGCGGGCCAGGTTGACGCGCAGCACTTCGACCAGGCTGCCGACGAGGCTCGAACGCATCACCGACTGCGTTCGGGCGATCGGATTGACGACGCGAACGGGGTCGGCATTGCCCGCGAAGTCGCGCTCCCAGCGTTCATCGACGAAACTAAAGCTGATCGTCTCCTGCCAGCCGAGATCGGCCATTTCGTGGCGCAGGGTCGAGGCCGTGCGCCGTGTCTCGCTCGGCACCTTGGCCTCGAGACGGCCGACCGGCGCCGCCGCATCGAGCCCGTCGTAGCCGATCAGGCGGATCACTTCTTCGATCAGGTCTTCCTCAATGCGGATATCGAAGCGCCAGCTCGGCGGCGTGACCTGGATCGTGCCGCCGGAGCCCGTCCAGGCGAATCCGAGCCGCGTCATCACGCACTCGCAGTCGGCCTGCGTCAGCGGTTGGCCGATCACCTTGGCGGCACGCGCAACGCGGAGCGCCACCGGCTCAAGTCCAGGCAAATTCACGACGTGATCGTCGATCGGCCCGCAGCGCGTCTCGCTGCCGCCGCATATCTCGACGATGAGCGATGTGATGCGCTCGATATGCCGCACCGTCGCCGCCGGGTCGACGCCACGCTCGAAGCGGTGCCCGGCGTCGGTCGTGAAGTGGTAGCGCCGCGACCGGCCGGCGACGGCCTCAGGCCACCAGAAGGCGGCTTCGACGTAGACATTCCTCGTCGCATCCGAGACTGCGGTCCTGGAGCCGCCCATGATGCCGGCGAGTGACTCGACGCGTAAGTCGTCGGCGATGACGCCGACCTCGCCATCGAGCTCGACCGTGCTGCCGTTGAGCAGCTCGAGCGATTCGCCCGGCCGCGCCCATCGCACGTTCAGGCCGCCCTCGATCGTATCGAGGTCGAAGATGTGCGACGGCTGACCCGACTCGAACATGACGTAGTTCGAGATGTCGACGAGCGGCGCGACGGTGCGCTGCCCGCATCGCGCGAGGCGGTCGGCCATCCACGCCGGCGTCTTCGCCTGCGTGTCGATGTTGCGAACGACACGGCCCGAAAATCGCCCGCAGAGCTCGGGCGCTTCGACCGTGACGCGCAGCTCCGCATCATCGTTCGCTTCCACTTGCCGAGAAGCCGGAGCATTCAGCGGCGCGCCGGTCAGCGCCGCGACTTCGCGCGCGACTCCGTAGACGCTGAGGCAGTGCCCGAGGTTCGGCGTCAGCTTCAACGTGAAGATCGTGTCGTCGAGCTGCAGGTACTCGCGCAGATCGGTGCCGACCGGCGCCGCATCGTCGAGCACGAGCAAGCCGCCGTGGTCGTCGGAGAGCTTCAGCTCTCGGGCCGAGCAGAGCATGCCGCGGCTTTCGACNNGGCGCCAGCTCGGCGCCGACGCGGGCGAGCGGAACCTTGATGCCGGGGCGCACGTTCGGCGCGCCACAGACGATGCAGAGCATCTCGCCGCCGCCCGCATCGACCTGGCAGACGCGAAGCCGGTCGGCGTTCGGATGCGGCTCGACCGCAAGCACCTCGGCGACGACGACACCGTGAAACGGCGGCGCGACGGGGCGCATCGACTCGACCTCCAGCCCGGCCATGGTCAGCCGTTCGGCGAGTTCGGCCGTCGAGATCGGCGGATCGCAGAACTCGCGCAGCCACGACTCGGGGAATTGCATGTCAGGCCCTGGGGGCGTTCAGGCGAACTGGCGGAGAAACCGCAAGTCGCCATCGAAGAAGAGACGCAAGTCATCGATGCCGTAGCGCAGCATCGCCAGCCGATCGATGCCCGAGCCGAAGGCAAAGCCGATGACCCGCTCGGCATCGAAGCCCATATTGCGAACGACCTGCGGGTGGACCTGCCCGGAGCCCGAGACCTCGAGCCAGCGCCGGGCGAGCGGGCCGTGCTCGAACATGACGTCGATCTCGGCGCTGGGCTCGGTGAAAGGAAAGTAGCTCGGGCGAAAACGCAGCTTCAGCTCGGTCGTCTCGAAGAAGGCCTGGATGAAGTCGAGATACACCGCCTTGAGGTCGCGAAAGCTCACGTTCTCGCCCAGCCACAGGCCCTCGACCTGGTGAAACATCGGCGAGTGCGTCGCGTCGCTGTCGACGCGATAGGTGCGCCCGGGTGCGATGACGCGCACGTCGGGCATCACGGCGGTGCCGGCGTAGCGGCGCGCATGAGCCTGCGCGTGGCGGATCTGCATCGGCGAGGTGTGCGGGCGCAGGTTCAGCCAGCGCCCTTCGTCGTCCTTGAGGTCGACGTAGAACGTGTCCTGCATCGACCGCGCCGGATGGTTTTCGGGATTGTTGAGCGCGGTGAAGCTGTACCAGTCGGTCTCGATCTCCGGGCCGTCGGCGACTTCGAAACCCATCGAAGCGAAGATTGCCTCGATGCGCTCAAGCGCTCGGCTCACCGGATGGATGCTACCGCCGCCGCGCGAGCGGCCGGGCAGGCTGACGTCAAGCGCCTGCGCCGCGAGCTGCATTTCGAGCAGGCGATGCGCGAGGTCGGCGCGCCGCTCGGCCAGCGCCGTCTCGATCGCCTGCTTGGCGGCGTTGATCTCGGCGCCGCGCGCCTTCTTTTCCTCGACGGGCAAGGAGGCGAGCGACTTCAGTCGCTCGGTGACCAGGCCTGCTTTGCCGAGGTAGCGGGCCTTGGCATCCTCGAGCTCGGCGGGCGCGCCAGCGTGGGCGAAATCCGCCCTTGCGCTTTCAATCACCGACGCGAGATCGTTCATGGTGATGCAACGAGAAGCCGCTGCGACGCGCCGGCGAAGACACCCGGCGCGCAGCAGCTCAAGGCCCGAGGGCCGGAACCATCAGCCGAGGTGCGGCCGGACCTTCTCGACGATCGAGCCGAATGCGGCCGGGTCGTTGACTGCCATGTCGGCCAGCACCTTGCGATCGATGTCGATCGACGCTTTCTTCAGGCCGGCCATGAACTTGCTGTAAGTGACACCGAGGCCGCGAGTCGCGGCATTGATGCGCGCGATCCAGAGCTGGCGAAAGACGCGCTTTTTGGTGCGGCGATCGCGGTAGGCGTACTGCCCGGCTCGCATGACCGCTTCCTTGGCGATGCGAAAGACGTTCTTGCGGCGGCCGCGAAAACCCTTGGCAAGCGCGAGAACCTTTTTGTGGCGAGCGTGGGCGGTGACGCCGCGTTTGACGCGAGGCATTGAATTTCTCCCTCAGAAGTGGATGAGTGCCGGATCGATCAGAGGCCGGCGAACGGCAGCATCTGCGCCATATGACCCATGTTCGCCTTGTCCACAGTGACGGCACCGCGCAGGTGGCGCTTGTTCTTCGTCGACTTCTTCGTCAGGATGTGGCGCTTGAACGCCTGACCGCGCTTGACGGTACCGCCCGGGCGCACCCTGAACCGCTTCGCGGCACTCTTCTTCGTCTTCATCTTGGGCATGATTGCTCCTTCTTCGATCGCTCCTGCAGGCGCCGCCGGGAGATCCCGCCGTCTTGCAAGCCTGCAGTCGCTTGTGCCGGCCGCGCGTCGGGCGCACGGCCGAATTTGCTCTTCAGCTCCTACTTCCGCTTCGGCGCCAGCACCATCACCATCTGCCGGCCTTCGAGCTTGGGCATGTGCTCGACGACCGAAACATCCGCCAGCTCGTCGCGAATGCGCTCGAGCAGACGCATGCCGATGTCCTGGTGCGTGATCTCGCGGCCCCGATAGCGCAAGGTCACCTTGCCTTTGTCGCCGTCTTCTTCGATGAAGCGGCGCAGGTTTCTCATCTTGATCGCGTAGTCGCCCTCGTCGGTGCCCGGGCGGAACTTCACTTCCTTGACTTCGATGACCTTCTGCTTCGCCTTCGCTTCGGCCGCGCGCTTCTGCTCCTGGTATTTGAACTTGCCGTAGTCCATCAGCCGGCAGACCGGCGGATCGGCCTGGGCAACGATCTCGACGAGATCGACGTCCTGTTCACCGGCCAGCCTTAGGGCCTCGGCGATCGCGACGATTCCCAGCGGTTCGTTTTCGGGCCCGTTCAGACGGACCTCGGGAGCCATGATTTCCCGGTTGAGCCGATGCTTGCGCTCGGCATTCGGAGTGCGACGGTCCAGAAAAGTAGCGATGTCAAATGCCTTTCAACGAGTCTCGAGGCAGACGAGGCTCACAAACAAACAAAGCGCGCCGCAGGCCGGAATGGCTTCCGGCCGGGCTCTCACAGTTTCTGGGCAATGTCGGTGCCGAGCTTCGAAGCGAAGTCTGCGACAGACATCACACCGAGGTCGTGGTTGCCCCGGGCGCGCACGGCAACGGTCCCGTTTGCCTTTTCCTTGTCGCCAACGACAAGGATGTACGGAACCTTTTGCAACGAATGCTCGCGGATTTTATACGTGATTTTTTCGTTCCGCAAATCAGACTCGACTCTAAGTCCTTGTTTTTGCAACGTTTTGACCAGCTCCGTTGCATATTCGGCCTGGCCTTCCGTGATCGTCAGCACGCTCACCTGGATCGGCGCCAGCCACGCCGGCAAAGCGCCCGCGTGGTGTTCGATCAGGATACCGATAAAGCGCTCCATCGAACCTACGATGGCACGATGCAGCATCGCCGGGACGTGGCGCGCCGAATCCTCGCCGACGTATTCCGCGCCGAGCCGGCCGGGCATCATGAAGTCGATCTGCATCGTGCCAAGTTGCCATGTCCGGCCGATCGCGTCCCGGAGGTGGTACTCGATTTTCGGCGCGTAGAAGGCGCCTTCTCCCGGCAGTTCCTCCCAGGCGACGCCGGCGGCGCGCAGGGCGCGGCGCAGCATCTCCTCGGTTCGATCCCAGAACTCGTCGGAGCCGATCCGCTTGTCCGGCCGCAGTGCGATCTTGATCCGGATGTCGGTGAAGCCGAAGTCGGCATAGACCGCGAGCGCCTGCCGATGGAACACCGTCACCTCCGCCTCGATCTGCTCTTCCATGCAAAAGATGTGGCCGTCGTCCTGCGTGAAACCGCGAACGCGCAAGATGCCGTGCAAGCCGCCCGAGGGCTCGTTGCGATGGCAGGCGCCGAATTCGCCATAGCGGATCGGCAGGTCGCGATAGCTGCGCAGGCCGTGCTTGAAGATCTGTACGTGCCCAGGGCAGTTCATCGGCTTCAGGGCGTAGGTGCGCTTCTCCGACTCGGTGAAGAACATGTTCTCTTGATAGTTGTCCCAATGGCCCGACTTCTGCCAGAGCGAGACGTCGAGCACCTGCGGGGCGCGCACTTCCTGGTAGCCCGAGCGGTGGTAGACGCCGCGCATGTACTGCTCGACCGCCTGCCAGATCGCCCAGCCTTTGGGATGCCAGAAGACGAGCCCGGGCCCCTCCTCCTGGACATGGAAGAGATCGAGCTCGCGACCGAGCTTGCGGTGGTCGCGCTTCTCCGCTTCCTCGATCCGCTGCAGGTATTGCTGCAGCTCGTCCTTCGTCGCCCACGCCGTGCCATAGATGCGCTGCAGCATCTCGTTGCGATGGTCGCCGCGCCAGTAGGCACCCGCCACCTTCATGAGCTTGAAATGGCGAAGCTTTCCCGTGCTGGGCACGTGCGGGCCGCGGCACAGGTCTTCGAACGCGCCTTCGCGGTAGAGCGAGACTTCCTGGTTCGCCGGAATGCCGGCGATGATTTCCGCCTTGTAGGCCTCGCCGATGCCGCGGAAATGGTCCACCGCCTGGTCGCGAGGCAAGACGCGTCGCTCGACCTTTTCGTCCTTCCTGGCCAACTCCGTCATCTTCGCTTCGATGGCGACGAGATCCTCGGTCGTGAACGGACGCTTGTACGAGAAGTCGTAATAAAAGCCGTTCTCGATCACGGGGCCGATCGTCACCTGGGCATCGGGAAACAGCTCCTTCACGGCGTACGCGAGCAGGTGCGCCGTCGAATGGCGGATGACCTCGAGCCCGTGCGCATCCTTGTCGGTGACGATGGCCAGCCGCTCGTCGTGGTCGATCACGAAGCTCGTATCGACGACCCGGCTGAGCGCGCCGCGGCCGACGCGGCCGGCAAGCGCCGCCTTGGCCAGGCCAGCGCCGATCGAGGCGGCAACCTCTGCCACCGTCACCGGCCCCGGGAACTCCTTCTTCGAGCCGTCGGGAAGTTCAATCGAAACCATGGGAATCTCCGGAAAACAAAAAGCGCGGCCGTGGCCGCGCTGTGAGATGACGAGGAAAAGCGATTGCGATGTCGGGACGCGCGGCGCGCCTACACCCTGCGAGTGCAGCGGGTAGTTCGCGGTGTCATAACCGGCATGGCTTTCTCGCTCTTTTCGTGAATCACGCTTCGATTGTAGTGGCGCCGGCTCATATCGGCAGGATCGAGACGTTGGCCGTCCGCTCGATGAACCAGAGTGTCGCGAAGATCATCGCGGCGAACGAGCCGCCACGCACGACCAGTGGCCGATATCGGGGCCACTCGCGCAGGCCGAACAGCACCGTCGTCGCGATGACGACGATGATCATCTGGCCGATCTCGAGGCCGACGTTGAACTGAAGCAGGGCCCAGACGAAGTCGGAAGTGGGCAGGTTCAGTTCCGACAGGACGGTGGCGAACCCGAAACCATGAATGAGGCCGAAGCAGAAGGCGACGGCGATGCGCCGCACCGGAAAGATGGGCCAGATGTTGTCGAGGGCGGCAAGCACGATGGTCGCGGCGATCGCCGGGTCGATGAACGACGACGGCAGCCACACCAGCTTGAGCGCCGCGAGACCGAGCGTGATGGAGTGGGCGACGGTGAAAGACGAAACCACGCCGACGATCGGAAGGATCGCCTGCGATGGGTGATCGACCGGCTTCCAACCCTCGGGGGTTCGCCGCAGAACGGCAGGCAGGAGCAGGCAAACGAGAAAGAGCACGTGGTCGTAGCCTGTAAGGATATGGCGGGCACCTTCGACCAGAAACGCCCAGCGCGAAGGCGCCGCGTGCGACGCGACGCCGGCAACGGCAGCGGTACTCGCCCCACCCCCGGACGCCATGCCCGGCTTGCCAGCCGCAAGCTGCGACGGGTCGAGCACGAGCAGCACGAGCGGCTGGTCGGGCCGCTGGATCTTGGCAAGGCCGCGGTGCGTCGGATCGACCTCGGCAAAGAGCGAATAGACGATCGTCGGCGAGGCCGGCAGCGTGCACTTTGACGTCAGATAAAGCACCGCGTAAGCACCGTCGTTGCGTCGTTCCAGGCCGTGCCCGATCGGGCGCAGCTCACAGCCCGGGATTGCCAGACGTGCCAAGGCATACGACTCTATGCGCGGCCATGCCGCCTTGACCTCACCCCAGGTGAGTCTGCCGTCGTCGTCGGTGTCGAGGTCGAGGGCGATGTCGAGGTCGCGCAGCGCGATGTCCCATCGCACCGCTAGCGCGCCGGGCGCCGCGTCGAGTTGAAGGTAGGAGTCGCTCGACTTGTGCGCGCTCGCGACGTTCGACGCCACTAGCAGCGAGCACAGGACCAGCAGCCGGCACGCCGATCGCCGCAGCGCGGCCAGGAAATCAGAGCGACGCATCGATACGCCGGTCGTGGAGGCCGAGCGATGCCTTTAGCCGGCGCGCTTCGTCGCTCGCGCCTTGCTCTCCGCTCGCCTTCGCTGCCTGAGCGAGCACCAGCACATCGAGAGCTTCGCGCTGATGCTCGACATCGCCACGAGCGAGTTGCAGCGCCCGCCTGGAATCATGCTCGACGAACAGCGCGAACATCGCTTGTTCGCGGCCATGGAACTTCTGCGCGTCGGGCCGCTGATTGGCCAGTTCGATCCGGTCGCGCATCTCGGCAACGTCCCGGGCCGACGCCGGCGCGCTCGCGCGAGTTCCGGCGATGGCGAGGCGAAGCAGCACGGCATCGGTCCGCGTTTCATCCTTGAGTACCTTGAGTGCATCGTCCGGCCGGCGCTGCTCGATCAGGAAATCTGCATAGTCGACGGCGGCGTACGAATCCGGTCCGAGTTGAAGCGCGCCCTTGAACGCCGCGTCGGCGGCGCCGCTACGGCCATCGCGCTCTTCGAGCTCCGCGAGCGAGGTCAAGAGCCAGCCGCGCGCTGCCGGCGGTAGGCCGGAATCGGCAAGCAGACTCTCGAATGTCTTTCGCGCCGTGCCGACGTCGCCGCGCAAAGCGGCGTTTTCGGCCAGGCAGGCACTCGAGTGCAGTTGAGCCCCGGCGGAGCCGACGTGGCGACACGCTTCGTCCGATTGGGCGTAGCGGCCCTGGACGCGAAGCACGGTCGCGAGCGTCAACCAGGCCTGGGCCATGCGATCGCCGCCCGGTCGGCCCAGCAATTGATGCAGGCTCGCCACTGACGCGTCGAATTCATGCAGGTATTGCTGCAGCGTCGCTCGCATGAGTAGCACCTCGCCCGGTGCGGTCGCGGCATCGGGCCACGTGCGAAGTGCGGCGAGCGCCAGGCCCGCGAAGCGCGGATCCCCGGCTTCGCGGGCCCGCTCCAGATCGCGACGCGCGACGGTCACCGCCAGCCGCGCATCGCCGGGACGATCGGCCAGTTGTTTCCTCAGGCGCCGGTCTTCGTCGCGGCTGCCGGCCGACGCAGGCAACACCTCGATGACCTGGTCATCGCGACTCGGCGTGATGGGCTCGGCCATGACGCCGTGAAGCCAGAGCAAAAAGAAAAGACCGATGGCCAGGGCCCCGATCCATGTCTGCGTCATTCGCATCGAATGATCGTACGTGGAGGCGCGCCGCAGCGCGCCTCCACGCCGTTCCTCAATCCACCGGTTGCGGTTCGCTGGTCTCGTCGGTCGGTCCGGTGACCATGCTGGTGTCGACCGGCTCGAGCGCGTCCGCCGTCGAAGTTGGCGTAGCGACCAGCAGCTTTAAGTAGGCGATGAAGCCGTCGATCGACTGGCTGGCGCTTGCCGGCACCTGGCTCGTCGCCGGCGGGTTGGAGACGAAGTCGCTGCCGCCGCAGGCGGCGACGACGGCGGCGACGATGATCGCCGCAAGGCTGGCTTTGATCCTCATGGGTCTGCTCCTTACTGTGCGCCGGGCAGCGGCGTGCCGATGTACGGGAATCCGGGCAGCAGCGGACCTGCGGCCTTCACCTTCGGACCGGCCTGGTCGACGCCGTCGTGCAGGTTGAACACGGCGGCGCCGAGCGGGACGGCACTCGGATTGCAGGCCGTGCCAAAGCCGTAGGTATTGCCGGCGCCATTGGCGACACAGAGGCCGCCCATCACGGCGACGAGCGAGATGTCGACGACATCGTCATTGGGCCGCCGACCGTTCGGATATCCCGCCAGGTCTCCCCCCGTGCCCGAGAGCAGGCCGCCGAGCAGGCCGAGGCGGTTCTGCGAGGCGTAAGGCGTGGCCGGGATCGCCGTGTTGAGGCGCAGCATCTCCGAAGCGACTCCGATGGCGGGCGACGCCGTGAATGCCTTCGGCTCGTTGACACCGGGGATGCCGGTCAGGAAGGTCGTGACGAGGTCATTGCGCGGGAAGTTCGACGGTGCGGCAGAGCCGGCCGGCAGCCCGAGTGCGATCTCAACCAGCGCCGGCAGGGTCGGGTTCGTCACGTAGGCGGCGAACTGACCATCGTCCTTCGGCTTCGAGTTGTTGAACTTGTCCTTGTCGGGCAGGCCGATCACGACTTCGTTGACGAGCGGCATGCCGAGGCGTGAAACCTGAGTCCAGGCGCCGCCGACGATCGCCGAGGTCTGGTAGCCGCTCTTCGCTGCGCTGCTGAGGAGCGAGCCCTGGCGCAAGCTCGCCGTCGTCCAGCCCCCGATCACCGGATCGGAGCCGGCGACCAGGCAAGAGGTTGGCACCTCGAGTGCAATGGTCGTGACGTTCTTGGTCATCAAGCTGTCCGCGCCGGCGTCCTTCATCGTCGGGTCGAGCAGGAATGCGGCGCCGCCGGATGCGTTGAGGAGGTCGAAGATGACGCCGAGGTTGACGGCGAACGGATCCTTGCGCTGGCCGACGAACACCTTGCCCGGTGTCGAGCAGCCGGGGATGTTCACGCCGTAGATGAACTGGGCTGCGTAAGCAGCATAGCCCGGGATCGTCTTCGTGCCGATGTTGTCGGAGGGCTTGGCGAAAGTCGTTCCGCCGCCCGATGCATTGGTAACGGCCGCCGCAGTCCCAGCGCGGCGGTCGCCGGTGACGAGGGTCACGCTGTACGACTCCGTGACGTTGAGGTTGGGGTCGTTCGGGACGCTGACTCGTCCCGATTGAGTAAGAGGGATGGGCACGCTCTTGCCGCCGATGTTGAGCGCCGTTCCCGCCAGCGCGTTGCTGAATCGAAACTGGAACGTCAGGTGCTCCTTGCCGTCGCCGACGTTGTCGATCTCGATCTCGTACAACGCGTTCGGATCCATTTTGAAGTAGTTCGGGCCGCCGAACGGATCCTGGAACGGTTGATAGTTGGCGATCAGCGTAACGAAACCGGCGCGCCCAGCCTCGTAGCTGTTGAACATGTAGAAGTCGGTGCCGTCGACCTTGGGCGCAGTCGTGATGAACGGCGCCTCGCGATGGCTTGACGCCTGTGCCGGAAGGCAAGCCAGTCCGTAAAGCGCTCCGACCGCCGCGAGTGCAGCCAGCAGGCGGGCGTGGGGGGGAATGAATCGTCTCATGATGTTCCTCGCTCCTCGATGAATGAACGCCGGAAGCCGGCCGACCCGGTTTTCCCGATCGACGAACGCGGCGACGCGAATCGTCTGCCGCTCGGTACGCACCCTCCTCTTTACCGGATGCACAATGGCGCGAAATTCGCCCGCCTTCGCGCGGTAGCGCTCGCGGCGAACGCCGCAAAGTCTGCGACGGCGTAAGGTGTGAGGCGGAACCCTCGACCAAGCGGCATCGTCCCGTTCCAGGAGCAGCGCGTGAAACTCTTCAGCCTCGAGTTGCGCCCGGCGCGCCGCAACCCCGCCCTCGCCGTGGCCATGGCTGGCCTGACCGCCTTCGCGCAGACGTCGCACGCCGGCGAAGCGTGCCTGGCTAGGAGCGCGGCCACCGTCACGCCGGTCGTCGAGCTCTACACCTCTGAAGGCTGCAATTCCTGTCCGCCCGCGGACCGCTGGATGTCACGGCTCAAGGCCGACCCCAACGTCGTCGCGCTCGCCTTCCACGTCGACTACTGGGATCGGCTCGGCTGGAAGGACCGCTTCTCGAGCGCCGCCTTCACCGATCGCCAGGCAACGCAGCAGACAGTCAACGGCGCCCGCTTCAGCTACACGCCCCAGGTCGTCGTCGACGGCCAGGACCGGAAAGACTGGCCGTCGCTCGCAACGCCGATCGCCGAACGCGCGACGGCGCCGGTCGAGCTGGCGCTGGCGCGCGAGGGCGAGCACGTCACCGCGACCGTCGTCGCCACGCCGCGAGCGCCGAAGCGCCTTGCCGCGTACTGGGCCGTCACCGAGCAGAACCACGTCACGTCCGTCAAGGCCGGCGAGAACCAGGGCGTCACCCTGCATCACGATTTCGTGGTTCGCGAATACCGTCTGGTCGCTGCCTGGACGGCGAGCCCGGATGCGCCGCGTACGCTGGGCTTCGACCTACCAGGCGCCGGCGACGCGGCGCATCCGCGCCTGGTCAATCTCGTCGTCGTCGACGCCGAGACCGGCCGGCCGGTACAGGCGTTGAAGATCGGCTGCTAGGGCACTGCTAGGGCCTATTGACGCGACCGGAGGACTCACGGCCCTCAGTTTGGCGCGCGCAGCGCGGCGCGTAGCTCGGCGCCGATCTCCGGCCTGCCGGCAAAGGGGTCCGTCGGGTTCCTCGCCTGCACGACGTCCTCGAGCCGCGTCTGCACGATGCCGAGCGCCTTGGGGTGGCTGTAGATGTAGAAGCGGTCGGCCTCGATCGCCTCGAAGACGAACTGCGCCACGTCGGCGGCGCTCACCTTGCCCTTGGCGACGGCACGGTCGTTCATCGCCTTGCCGATCAGCTGGCTGCGCGTGAGCTTGTTCGCAGCTCGCAATTCGTCGGGCCGATTGCGCTGGCTCTCGGTGATGCCGGTCGGCACGAAGAAGGGGCAGAGCACCGACGCACCGATCTGGTCGGTGACGAGGCGCAGGTCCTGGTACAGCGTTTCGCTCAGGGCGACGACGGCGTGCTTGCTGACGTTGTAGACGCCCATGTTGGGCATGTCGACGAGGCCGGCCATCGAAGCCGTATTGACGATATGCCCCTTGTAGGCAGTGTCCTTCGCCGCGGCTTCGAGCATCATCGGCGTGAACACGCGGACGCCGTGGACGACGCCCATGACGTTGACGCCCAGCACCCATTCCCAGTCGGCGAGCGTGTTCTCCCAGATCAGGCCGCCGGCGCCTACGCCGGCGTTGTTGAAGACGATGTGCGGGGCGCCGAAGCGCGATGCGACGGCACGGCCGAGCGCCTCGACGTCGGCGGCCTTGCTGACGTCGAGGCGCTGCGCCAGCACCTTCGCGCCCGTGGCTTCGATCTCGGCGGCGGCGCGCTCGAGCGCGTCGGCCTGCACGTCGGCCATGACGACGTTCATGCCGCGCCGGGCGGCGATGCGCGAGGTCTCGAGGCCGAAGCCCGAGCCCGCGCCGGTGATGACGGCCGTACGGCCCTGGAAGTTCTTCATGAGCCTTCTTTCCTGGCGACGATGGCCTTGACGTGGAAACCGATGCGCGGGAAATGGACGTGGACGGTGCCGGCGCGATCGTCCTCGCGCTCGACGACGACCTCATCGTCATCGAAGCCGACCAGGGTTCCCGCGACCTCGTCGTGCGCGTAGTCGGCCGGGACGACGCCGACCTGCGTACCCGCTTCGATGCCGGCGCCCGACGCCACCGCACACGGCGCAAAGCCGGTCGTGTCGCGTGCCAGCTCGATCGCCCCGGCGCCGGAGAGCCGCTTCGATTTGCCGTGGCCGAACGCGGCGACGCGCTCGTACCACGCGAGAACACGCGCGAAGGGCTCGAGATGGGTGGCGATCGGCGGCGCGCGGTGCACGAACCAGATCGATTGCGCCGCTGCGAAATCGGCGATCGACGGCAAGGCGCCGAGCAGGAACGGCCGGGTATCGGCGAGCATGGCCTCGAGCCGGCTCGTGTACGTACGCAGATGCGCTGCGGCATCGGGGAGCGGAGCCCGCCGCAGCGCCGGCAACATCGCGCCGCGATCGGTAGCCAAGGCGCGGAGAAATTCGGGCGGCGCGCGGGCGAAGATGTGGGCCGCGCCGGCGGGCTGCATCGTGAACGGCACGGCGGTCCAGAACAGAGCAGTGTCGGCCCACTGGGCGACGATCTCGTCGAGGCCGCGCGTCGCTTCGGGATAGAGCGGCGGCTCGGGCGCGAGCCGGTCGATGACGCGGCACATCAGTGCGGAGTCGCAGTACACGTCGGCACCGATCTGCATGAAGGGCGTGCGCCGGTAGCCGCCGGTCAGCGCCACGACGTCGGGCTTGGGCAGCATCACCGGCACGTCGACCGAGAGCCAGTGCAGGCGCTTCATGCCGAGGACGAGGCGGACCTTCTCCGAGAAGGGCGATCCAGCGTAATGGTGCAGGACGATATCGTTCATGAGTGTGAGCTCGCAAAGGTCGGGCGAGGTTGCCGCGGCGCGAAGACGAGACGCAGCGTGTCCTCGACGTTGCGAACTTCGGCGCCGGCGAGCGCGCGCCTGTCGACGAGCAGCCGGTGCAGCCTCGGCAGGTGATAGTGCGGCACCGCCGGGTACAGGTGATGCTCGAGGTGGTAGTTCACGTGATGTGGAAAAAGCGCGGCCCGGCCGAGCGCGTTCGCGAGGCCGCCGCTCGTATGGTTCGTACGTGCCGCGGTGAGCGGCGACGCGAAGTCGTGGACGGCCCCGTGCTCGCAGATCGCGCGCAAGCGAAGGATCGGCTGCAGCACGGTGAGCATGGGCACGACCCAGAGCACCGCGTATTGCGCCAGGCCGCGCCAGCCGCCAATGGCCAGACAGGCAAGCGGCATCGCGACCTGCCACGCGACGACGAGCCAGCGATCGGCACGGGCGGCGGCGCGCAATTTCTGCGAGGTATCGTCGAGCGGCCGTGCCGCGCGGTTCGTCGCATCGTTTTGCGCCGGCGCGCCGAAGAAGTAGGCGAAGGTCTTCCAGGCATTCCAGCCGATCGCGTCCTGACCGAGCTTCTTCCACAGGTACGCGACACCGCGCGGATAGCCGCCGTGAATGGCCGTGTCCGGGTCCTCCTCGGTGTAGAGGTTGTTGTGGTGCAGGCGATGGATGACGCGATACGTGCACATCGAAATCGCGCCGGCCATGCCGAGGAGGCGGCCCAGCCCGTCGTTCAAGGCGCGATTCGCGAACAGCCGGTAGTGGGCTGCTTCGTGCGCGAGGATGAAGAGCGCGTGCTGCTGGACGCCGATGACGACGACCGACAGCAGCAGCCAGGGGCTGGGCCATACCCATACGCCGAAGGCGACCGCCAGCGCGACGATCCCGAAGGTCTGCGCGACCGCCGCCGCCGAGCGCGCATCGTCGAGGCGAGTCAATGGCGCGAGTTCCTCGGCCGAGAGAAGCCGGCGCGCCGTCGCGTTGCCCGAGCCGGCCGCGCGCGCCGCGATTGGCCGCAGATCCTCGCGGAACTCCTCGCCCGAACGGCCTGCGGCATGCATATCGGCTCAGGCCAGCCTGACCAGTTGCTTGCCGAAGTTGCGTCCCTTCAGCAGACCGAGAAAAGCCTGGGGCGCCGCCTCGATCCCTTCGGCGATTGTCTCCCGGTACTTGAGCTTGCCGGTCGCGACGAGGGTGCCGAGCTCCTTCAGCGCCTCGGGCCAGACATCCATGTGCTCGCTGACGATGAAGCCTTCGACCGTCAGGCGCGATTGGAGGATGAGCTGCGGTTGCTGCAACGGAATCGGCTCGCCGTCGTAGCCGCTGATCATGCCGCACAGGGCGATGCGGCCGAACGCATTCATGCGCGCCAGGGTCGCGTCGAGCACGACGCCACCGACGTTCTCGAAGCAGCCGTCGACGCCGTCGGGCGTCGCTTCCTTGAGCGCCTGGTAAAGCGACTTCGAGTCGCGGTGCGCCTTGTAATCGACGCAGGCATCGAAGCCGAGCTCTTGCGTGACATACCTGCACTTGTCGATACCGCCGGCGATGCCGACCGCGCGGCAGCCGCGCGTCTTCGCGAGCTGGCCCACGGCACTGCCAACGGCGCCGCTCGCGGCGCTGACGACAAGGGTCTGTCCGGCCTTCGGCTGGCAGATCTTCATGAGGCCGTACCAGGCCGTGACGCCGGGCATGCCGACGGCGCCGAGGTAGGCCGAAAGCGGAATGTGCGTCGCGTCGACCTTGCGCAACAGACCCGGCATCGAGCCGTCGACCATCGCGTACTGCTGCCAGCCGCCCATGCCGGCGACGGTGTCACCCGCTCGATAGTTCGGATGCTTCGACGCCACGACCTCGCCGACCGTGCCGCCTTGCATCACCTGGTTTAGCGCCTGGGGTTGCGCGTAGCTCTTCGCATCGTTCATGCGGCCCCGCATGTACGGATCGAGGCTCAGGTAGTGGATGCGCACCAGTACCTGCCCTTCGTTCGGCTCGCCGACCAGCGCCTCGACGAGGCGGAAGTTGTCGACCGTCGCTTCGCCCGAAGGCCTGGAGACGAGATGAATCTGCCTGTTGGTCGTTGCCATGACATTTCCTCAATCGGATGCGTTGAGCCGCCGGATGCGCCGGCCGCCGACGGCCAGCGCGCGCATGTACTTGAACGTCCCCGTCGCCTGCGCGACGAGCTTGCCGTCGCCGCCGACGACCTTCGCCTCGCAGAAGGCGAGCGACGCGGTGCGATGCAGGCGCCTCGCGGTGGCCAGGAGCCGGCCTTCGCCCGGACGCATGAAGCTCGTCTTCATCTCGATCGTGACGACGCCCGACGAGTCGACCGTGCCGTCTTCGCTCGGGCTGCGCGCCGCGTGTGCCATGACGACATCGAGCAGTGTCATAGTGACGCCACCGTGCGCGACGCTCCACGAGTTGCATAGTTCGTCGCGAAGCTGCAGCGCGATCTGCGCTTCGTCGCAGTCGAAACGGACAAGCTCGAGCCCGAGCAATTCGGCGAACGGAATTCGGACGGCGAGCTTCATGCAGGCGCGTGCGGCCGGCCGCGGGGAGCGCGGCGACACCATCTCCTAGGCCGCGATGATCGCCGAGACGCCGCCGTCGATGGGCAGCACCTGGCCGGTGATGTGCTTGCCGGCCGGCGAAGCGAAGAGCAGCGTCGCACCTTTGAGGTCGTCATCGTCGCCGATGCGTAGCAGCGGCGCGTGGCCGGCGAGACTCGCAGCACCGATGCGCTCGATCGTTCCTTGCGTCATCTTGCTCGGGAACATGCCCGGCGCCAGGGCGTTGACGTTGATGTTGTACTTGCCCCATTCGCCGGCCAGCGTGCGCGTGAAGTTGATGACCGCCGCCTTGCTCGTGTTGTAGGCAACCATGCACATGTCGGCGCTGTTGCCGGCCAGGCCCGCGATCGAAGCGACGTTGATGATCTTGCCCTGCTTACGCGGGATCATGCTGTGCTTGCCGATCGCCTGGCTCATGAGAAAGATCGAGCGGATGTTGAGGTTCATCACCTTGTCCCACGCTTCGAGCGGGTGATCCTCGGCGGCGGCGCCCCAGGTGGCGCCGGCGTTGTTGACGAGGATGTCGACGTGGCCGAGCCGCCCGATCGCGTCCTCGGCGACCCGAACGATCTCGCTTGGCTGGCTCGCGTCGGCCGCGATCCAGAGCGCCTCGATTCCCTGGCCCTTCAACTGCGCCGCCGACTCCTCGAGGTCGCCGGCCTTGCGCGAAGTCAGCATGACACGCGCGCCGGCCTCGCCGAGGGCCTCGGCGATCTGCAGGCCGAGGCCGCGCGAGCCGCCGGTGACGAGCGCGGTCTTGCCAGAAAGATCGAAGAGCTGGCGAACATGGGTGCTCATGGCGTGACTTCCGTGATCAGGGATCGGTTCGTTGGCGTCTCAGGGCTCGGCGGAATCGCTCATCCGCGATCGGATCCAGATGAGGACCATCCCCGCCAGCGCCGCCGTAGCGCCGCCGATGGCGACGCCCCAGCCGAAACCCTGGCCGCCGCGCTCGAGGGCGATGCCGAGGCCGGCACTCAGCAGGCCGCCGTAGATCAGCACCCAGACGAGCACTTCGACGCGCGCGGCCGGGATGCTCAAAACGACTCCTCGGCCATCGTCCGGCAGGTGTCGTCGCGTGTCTCGACGACGGCCAGCCAGGCGGCGACCTTCGGCAGCTCGTGGTGGAAGAAATAGCGGCAGGCGGCCAGGCGCCCGCGCTGCG
This sequence comes from Burkholderiales bacterium, assembly GCA_003152055.1. Lineage (GTDB taxonomy): Bacteria > Pseudomonadota > Gammaproteobacteria > Burkholderiales > Burkholderiaceae_C > Schlegelella_A. The sequence goes on along the minus strand of PLZH01000043.1, from coordinate 8,950 downwards.
CTGGATCGACCGGTGCCGCGACGGCGCGCGTCGCGACGTCGAGCCAGATCCAGGCGAGCACGACGTGGCCGAATGCCTGCAGGTACGGCGTCGCATTGGCGAGCGCCTCGTCGGGCGAGCCGGTCGACCAGGCGGCGCGCGTCGCCGCTTCGAGATGATCGGCCGCCGAGGCAAGCGCCTGCGCGTGAGGAAGAAGCGATTCCGCGGCGCTGGCGCGCCCGACCGTCTCGTCGATCGCCTTGCGCAACGCGACGAGGCCGGCCCCGCCATCCATCACGACCTTGCGCCCGAGCAGGTCGAGCGCCTGGATGCCGTGCGTGCCTTCGTGGATCATGTTGAGCCGGTTGTCGCGCCAGTACTGCTCGACCGGGAAGTCTCGCGTGTAGCCGTAGCCTCCCAGCACCTGGATGGCAAGGCTGTTCGCTTCCAGGCACCACTCGCTGGGCCAGCTCTTGGCGATCGGCGTCAGCACCTCGAGCAGCAGATGCGCGCGCGCCTTCGCCGCGCCGTCGCCGGTATGAAGCTCGTCGACAAGACGAGCGCAGTAGAGCTCGAGCGCCAGCGCCCCTTCGCAATAGCTTTTCTGCGCCAGCAGCATGCGCTTGACGTCGGCGTGCTCGATGATCGGCACCTGTGGCTTCGACGCGTCCTTGCCGCCGGGACCCATCGGCCGACCCTGCGGCCGCGTCTTCGCGTAGTCGAGCGAAGCCTCGTAGCCGGCGAAGCCGAGCATGGCGGCGCCGAGGCCGACGGCGATGCGCGCCTCGTTCATCATGTGGAACATGCAGCGCAAGCCCTCACCAGGCTCGCCGACGCGGTAGCCGANNCGGCGCCGGCGCCGTCCCATCCGCCTCCGGCCGAGGCGTGAACGACGAACTTGCCCTCGCCGAAATTGAGCAGCGTGTTCGGAATGCCTCGGAAGCCGAGCTTGTGGTTGAGCCCGGCGAGCGACACGTCGTTGCGCTGGCCGGTGAGTTGTCCCCGCTCGTCGACCAGCTTCTTCGGCACGATGAACAGCGAGATGCCTTTGGTCCCTGCGACAAGCTTGCCGTCGTCTGCCGGAATCTTGGCAAGCACGAGGTGAATGATGTTCTCCGCAAGTTCGTGCTCGCCGTTCGAGATCCACATCTTGTTGCCGCGCAGGCGGTAGCGCGGTCCGAGCGGGTCGCTTTCGAAATCGGCGCCGTCGGGGATGGCACGCGTCGCGATGTCGGACAGGCTGGAGCCGGCCTGCGGCTCCGACAGGCACATCGTTCCCGAAAAGCGCCCGGCGAACTCGTTCCTCGCGAACACTTCTTTCTGCAGCGGCGTTCCGTGCGCCATCAGCAGGTTGGCATTGCCGCTGGTGAGCATGGCGCCGCCGCCGACGCCGATCCCGGCCTTCGAGAAGAAGCTGTTCGCCGCCATATCGACGACGCAGGGCAGCTGCATGCCGCCGATCGCGTAATCCTGCGCCGCAGCCAGCATGCCCGACTCGAAATAGGCCTGCGCCGCCTCGTGGCTTGCCTTCGGCAGGTGGACCTTCTCGCCGTCGAACCAGGGCTCCTCTATATCGGACTGTCGATTGAAGGGGGCGAATTTCTCGCGCGCGATGCGCTCGCAGGTGTCGAGCACGGAGTCGAAGGTCTCGCGCGAGTGATCGGCGAACCGGCTGCGCTCGCGCAGCGACTCGATGTCGAGCCAGTCGTAGAGAAGAAAGTCGATGGTCCGGCGGTAGCTCATGCGACGGCGAGCAGGTGCGCGATCGCCGCTTCGGCGATCGCGCCGCCCCACTCCTGGACGAAGTGGCCGCCTTCGGCCACTTCCATCGGCGGCGGACAGCCGCGGATCGTCTTTTGCAGCGCCCGCATCGGCGCGGCGCCAAGCACGGGATCTTTCATGCCGATCGCCATAAAGCTGCGCCCCGACCAGCGCTCGCGCCAGAACTCGGCGGCGGCGCGGCTGATGGCAGCGCCCGGCGCGTCGACGCCATCGGGAACGAGATTCGGAAAGGCGCGCAGGGCCGCCTTGTAGCGAGCATCGGGAAACGGAGCGTCGTAGGCCGCGACCTCGGCGGCGGTCATGTCGGGCTTGCCGCGCTGGATCAGCTTGCCCACCGGCAGATCGTCCTGGCTGTTCGAATACGCACGCCATTGCCGGAAGCCATCGCTCACCGTGCCAGTGCCCAGCGCCGTGTTCATCACCAGCAGACCCGTGAAGCGCCCGGGCATCTCGTGCGGCAGCGTCAAGCCGAGCAGGCCGCCCCAGTCCTGGCAGACGAGCAGGATGTCGCGCAGGTCCAGCCGCTCGATGAAACGCATGAGCATGTCGCGGTGCCGCTCGAAGCTGTGCCATTGCGCATCGACAGGTTTGTCGGACCGGCCGAAACCGACGAGATCGGGCGCGACGATGCGCAGGCCGGCTGCCGCGAAGACCGGAATCATGTGCCGGTACAGGTAGCTCCACGACGGGTTGCCGTGCAGGCAGAGCGCCGTCACGGGCGCGACCGGCGAGCCTTCGTCGAGATAGTGGACACGCGGGCCGTCGAGCCCCGCCGGGTCGTCGAGGTATCGGGGCGCGAAGGCGTAGCCGGGAAGCTCGCGGAAGCGGTCGTCGGCGGTACGCAGAACTTCCATGGACAAGCCCGCCGCTACAGGACCTCGAAGACCCCCGCCGCGCCCATGCCGCCGCCGATGCACATCGTGACGACCACCTTCTTCGCGCCGCGCCGCTTGCCCTCGATGAGCGCCGCCCCGGTCAGGCGCTGGCCGCTCACACCGTACGGATGGCCGACCGCGATCGCGCCGCCGTTGACGTTGAGCCTGTCCATCGGAATGCCGAGCGTGTCGGCGCAATAGAGCACCTGCACCGCGAAGGCTTCGTTCAGCTCCCAGAGGTCGATGTCGGCGATCGTGAGGCCGAGGCGCTTCAGCACCTTCGGCACCGCGAACACCGGCCCGATGCCCATCTCGTCGGGCTCGCAGCCGGCGACGGCAAAGCCGAGGAAGCGGCCGAGCGGTTTCATGTTGCGCTGCTCGGCGAGCTTCTCGTTCATGACGACGCAGGCGCCGGCGCCGTCGCTGAACTGGCTCGCGTTGCCGGCCGAGATGACGCCGCCGGGAATCGCCGGCTTGATGTCCTTGATGCCTTCGTAGGTCGTGCCCGGGCGGATGCCTTCGTCGGCGCTCACCGTCACCTCCCTCGTGCGCAGGCCCATCACCGCATCGGCAACGCCGGCAAGGACCGTGATCGGCGCGATCTCGGCCTCGAACTTGCCAGCGTCGCGCGCCGCCGTCGCCTTCTGCTGGCTGGCCGCACCGTAGCGGTCCATGCGCTCGCGCTCGATCTTGTAGCGCTTGGCGACCTGCTCGGCGGTCTGCAGCATGTTCCAGTAGATCGTCGGCTTGTGCTCGACGAGCCACGAGTCGGCGATCATGTGCTTGTTCGCCTCGTTCTGAACGCACGAGATGCTCTCGACGCCGCCGGCGACAAGGATGTCGTTCTCGCCGGTGATGACGCGCTGCGCGGCAAGAGCGATCGCCTGCAGACCGCTCGAGCAGAAGCGGTTCACCGTCATGCCGCCGGTCGTGATCGGCAGGCCGGCGCGCAGGGCGATCTGCCGTGCGACGTTGCTGCCGGTCGCGCCCTCCGGCGTCGCGCAGCCCATGATGACGTCGTCGACCTCGGCTGCATCGATGCCGGCGCGCTCGACCGCGGCCTTCACCGCGTGGCCGCCGAGCGTTGCGCCGTGGGTCATGTTGAAGGCGCCTTTCCAGCTCTTGGCGAGCGGGGTGCGGGCGGTCGAGACGATGACGGCGCTGGTCATTGGAGGCTCCTTCAGTTGAACGACTTGCCTTCGGCGGCGAGCTTCGCGAGCAGCGGCGCCGGCTTCCAGAACGAGGCGTCGTCGTGCGGGTTGGCGGCGAAGCGCTTCATTGCCTGGACGACGTTGAAGAGCCCTTGCGTATCGGCGTAGTTCATCGGCCCGCCGCGATACATCGGAAAACCATAGCCGGTGAGATAGACCATGTCGATGTCGCTCGCCCGCTGGGCGATGCCTTCGTCGATGATCTTCGCGCCTTCGTTGACGAGCGCATAGACCAGGCGATGCACGATCTCGTCGTCGCCGATCTTGCGCGGCGTGATGCCGAGGGCGGCGCGATGCTTCTCGATCATCTCGACGACGGCGGGGCTCGGAATCGCGTCCCGCTTGCCTGGCACGTAGTCGTACCAGCCGGCGCCGGTCTTCTGGCCGAAGCGACCCATCTCGCAGAGGAGGTCGGCGGTCTTGCTGTAGCGGACGTCGGGCTTCTCGACGTAGCGGCGCTTCCTGATGTACCAGCCGACGTCGTTGCCGGCGAGGTCGCCCATGCGAAACGGCCCCATCGCCATGCCGAACTTCTCCATCGCCTGGTCGACCTGCTGCGGCGTCGCCCCTTCCTCGAGCAGGAAGCCGGCCTGGCGCGAGTACTGCTCGATCATGCGGTTGCCGATGAAGCCGTCGGTGACACCGGAGACGACGCAGGTCTTCCTGATCTTCTTGCCGAGCGCCATCACAGTGGCGAGCACGTCCTTGGCGGTCTTTGCGCCGCGCACGACCTCGAGCAGCTTCATCACGTTGGCCGGGCTGAAGAAGTGCATGCCGATCACGTCCTGCGGCCGCTTCGTGAACGACGCGATCCGGTTGACGTCGAGCGTCGAGGTGTTGCTGGCAAGGATGGCGCCGGGCTTCATCACCTCGTCGAGCGTCTTGAAGACCTGCTCCTTCACGGCCATGTCCTCGAACACGGCCTCGATGACGAGGTCGGCGTCTTTCAGGTCGTCATACTTCAGCGTTGTCCTCAGCAGGCCCATGCGCTCGTCGAGCTTGTCCTGCTTGAGCTTGCCCTTCTTGACCTGCGCCTCGTAGTTCTTGCGCATGATGCCGGTGCCCTTGTCGAGCGCTTCCTGCTTCATCTCGAGCATCACGACCGGGATGCCGGCGTTGAGGAAGTTCATGGCGATGCCGCCGCCCATCGTGCCGGCACCGATGACGGCGACTTTGCGAATCTCGCGCAGCGGCGTGTCGGCCGGCACGTCGGCGATCTTGCTCGCCGCGCGCTCGGCCATGAAGACGTGGCGCAGCGCCTTCGATTCCGGCGTGACCATCAGCGCCATGAAGATCTCGCGCTCGTACTTCATGCCGTCTTCGAACTTCATCTTCGTCGAGGCGGCGACCGCATCGACGCACTTCAGCGGCGCCGGGAAGTTCTTCGCCATCGCCCCGACGGTGTTGCGGGTGAACTGGAAGTAGGCGTCGGCGTTCGCGTACTCGACCTTGAGGTCGCGCACCAGCGGCAGCGGCCGCGTCTCTGCCTTCTCGCGCGCATAGGCCATCGCCGCCTCGACGACATCGCCGTCGACGATCCTGTCGAAGAGCTTCTGCCCCGGCTGTTTCGCCAGCAGTTCGCTCTTCACCGGCTCGCCGCTAACGATCATGTTGAGCGCCGTCTCGACGCCGAGCACGCGCGGCAGGCGCTGCGTGCCGCCAGCGCCCGGGATGAGCCCGATCTTCACTTCGGGCAGGGCCACCTGCGTGCCAGGCGCGGCAACGCGATAGTGGCAGCCGAGCGCCAGCTCGAGGCCGCCGCCCATGGCGACGCTGTGCACGGCGGCGATGATCGGCTTGGTGCTCGCTTCGAGCACGCGAATGACCGAAAGCAGATTCGGCTCGGCGATCGCCTTCGGCGAGCCGAACTCGCGAATATCGGCACCGCCGGAAAACGCCTTGCCGGCGCCGGTGATGACGATGGCCTTCACCGCCGCGTCGCCGAGCGCCCGGTCGAGACCATCGACAAGGCCGCGCCGCGTCTCGTAGCCCAGCCCGTTGACAGGCGGATTGTTCATCGTGATGACGGCGACGTCACCGCGGACTTCGTAGGTTGCGCTCATGCGTGCGATCCTCGTGAGAGATACGACAACGGTTCGTCAAATTCTAGGCTTGCGCTCAGGAGGGCCTTGTCCCTGCGGCGACAAGCGACAAGGGGCACGGCCGGCGCTCAGACCTCGAGCCACTCCCTGCGCACGTTGGCGTTGGCGCGCAACGCCGCGGGCGTGCCTTCGAAGACGATCGCGCCGTGCCCCATGACGTAGCAGCGCTCGGAAATCTCCAGCGCGATCGTCAGCTTCTGCTCGACCAGCAGCACGGAAACGCCACGGCCCTTGAGCGTCTTCAGGTATTCGGCGACCAGCTCGACGATCTTCGGCGCCAGCCCTTCGGTCGGCTCGTCGATCATGATGAGATCCGGGTCGCCCATCAGCGTGCGGCACAGCGTCAGCATCTGCTGCTCGCCACCGGAGAGAACGCCCGCCTCCGTGTGCTCGCGTTCCTTCAGGCGCGGAAAAATCCGGTACATGTCCTCGAAAGACCAGCGCGGCGCCTTCTTGCCCCGCTTCTCGCCGAGCTGCAGGTTCTGCCGGACCGTGAGCTTGGGAAAGATCTCGCGGTTCTCGGGCACGTAGCCGATGCCGCGATGGGCGATGTCGAAGGCCTTGTGGCCAAGGATCTCCTCGTCGCGAAAAGTGATCGAGCCCTCGCCGTGAACCAGGCCCATGATCGTCTTGACCGTCGTCGAGCGGCCCGAGCCGTTGCGGCCGAGCAGCGCCACGATCTCGCCTTCGCCCACGGCCATGTCGACGCCGTGCAGGATGTGGCTCTTGCCGTAGTACGCGTGCACGTTCGAGAGGCGCAGCATGGCGTGGGCCTCAGTGGACGCCAGCGGCCGCTGGGTCGGTGAGTACCGAGCCGAGGTAGGCTTCCTGCACGCGCGGGTTGGCGCGCACTGCGTCGGGCACGTCGAAAGCGATGACCTCGCCGTAGACCAGGACCGCGATCTTGTCGGCGAGACCGAAGACGACGCCCATGTCGTGCTCGACGGTGAGCAAGGTCTTGCCGACCGTCACCTCCCGGATCAGTTCGATGAAGCGCGACGTCTCGCTCTTGCTCATGCCCGCGGTCGGCTCGTCGAGCAGGATCACCTCGGCGCCGCCGGCGATCGTGACGCCGATCTCCAGCGCACGCTGCTCGGCATAGGTGAGGTTCATCGCCAGCGTGTCGCGCCTCTTCTCGAGGCGGATCATCGAGAGCAGCTGGGCCGCACGCTCGTTGGCGTCGCGCAGGTCGGCGAGGAACTTCCAGAACGCGTAGCGGTAGCCCATGGCCCAGAGCAGGCCGCAGCGCAGGTTCTCGAACACCGACAAGCGCCCGAAGATGTTCGTAATCTGAAAGCTTCGCGCCAGGCCCAAGCGGTTGATCTGGTAAGGCAGCAGGCCGTCGATGCGCTTGCCGTTAAGCAGGATCTGCCCGCTCGTCGGGCCGAAGCGGCCGCTGATGAGATTGAAGAGCGTCGACTTGCCGGCGCCGTTCGGGCCGATGATGCCAACGCGCTCGCCGGGCGCCACAGCCAGGTCGCAGCCGCGGATGATCTCAGTCTTGCCGAAGGACTTGTGCAAGCCCTTCAGCTCGATCGCGGGTGCCGCCGTCACGATGGCTCCTTGAACGTCATGTCGGCCTCGATCTCGCTCTGGACCGCGCCCCAGGCACGGGCGAAGCGGCGGCGTGCAAGATCGAAGGAAGCAAAGCCGACGCCCGCCACCAGAAAGGCTTCGAGCCAGCTCGCTGCGCCTTTCGTGTCGAGCGTGAAGCCCAGGTAGTGCAAGGTTGATTCGGTCGTCGACCCGAGCTGCAGGTGATAGATCATCTCGATCAGCGCGGCGAGGCCGACGAGCATGACGAGCGCCGCCGCGGCGAGCGTGGCGTAACTACGCCAGAGGCGATGCAGCTTCCTGTGCGCGGCGACGCGAACGTTCATCATGATCAGGCTGGCGATGCCGCCCGGCGCATACATCACCATGAAGAGGAAAACGAGGCCGAGATAGAGCTGCCACGCCTGCGTGATCTCCGACAGCAGCACCGCGCTCAGCACCATCAGCACGGCGCCGATGATCGGTCCGAAGAAGAATGTCGCGCCGCCGAGAAAGGTAAATAGAAGATAGCCGCCGGATCGGAAGGCGCCGACGACTTCTGCCGTCGCGATTTCGAAGTTCAGGGCATACATGCCGCCGGATACACCAGCGAAGAAGCCGGCGATCACGAACGAGAAAAAACGCACCCGCTGCGTGCTGTAGCCGATGAATTCCACGCGTTCCGGGTTGTCGCGCACCGCGTTGAGCATGCGGCCGAGCGGCGTGCGCGTGAAGGCATACATGGCTGCGGTGCAGACCAGCGTGTAAATCGCGAGCAGGTAGTAGACCTGGATCGGCGGCCCGTAGGTGATGCCGAGGAAAGGCGTGCCGGCCATGCGATTGGCGGAGACGCCGCCTTCACCGCCGAAGAACTCGGGAACCATCAGCGACATCGCGAAAACGAGCTCACCGATGCCGAGCGTGATCATCGCAAACGGCGTTCCCGCCTTCTTCGTCGTCACGTAGCCGAGCACGATGGCAACGCCGAGGCCGGCGAAGCCGCCGACCAGCGGAACGAGGCTCACCGGAATCGGAAGGCTGCCGTCGCCGATGCCCCGCAGCGCGTGGATGGCCGCGAAGGACGCCAGGCCCGAATATACGGCGTGACCGAAGCTCAGCATGCCGCCCTGGCCGAGCAGCATGTTGTACGAAAGGCAGGCGACGATGCCGATGCCGATCTGCGCGAGGATCGATCGGTCGAGATTGCTCTTGAAGATGAAGGGCGCGACGAGAAGAGCGAAAGCGAAGCCGCCCCAGACCAGGAGACGGCCCGAAATGAAGGCCCACGGCGGCACGCTCGTCACTGCGTTCGGAGGGTGCGCGTCCATCTAGTCCTCACGCGTGCCGAGCAGGCCTTTGGGCCGGAAGATGAGCATGAGCACGAGAAAGAGATAGGGCAGGATCGGTGCGACCTGCGAGATCGTGAGCTTCAGCCACGTGTTCGAATCACCCGATGGCGCGAGACCGA
>PLZH01000266.1 GCA_003152055.1 Burkholderiales bacterium | reverse complement strand
GCGGCCCGAGATCCAGTGGATCGGCGCGTCGAAATGGGTGCCGGTGTGCTGCATTGACGACCGGGATCGTTGCGCCGCGAAGCCACGAAGGAGTCTTGCTGGTGATTTGCGGCGCGAATCTCGACCTGGCGTCGCTGAGCGCTTGAGTCTTCAGTCGTCGCGCAACGACGACCCTGTGTCCATCGGACACCGACGAGTCCGCCCGGCGAGAGCACCGCCGCGCTGCAGGCTGATGCAACTCGGCGCCCGTAGACCGGCTCACGTAACTTGGTTGCGTAACCCCACTCGGCAGTGCGCAAGCCGCGCAACCTCGCGCCTGCTGCGCCGGCGATCACGCGCCCGGAATGTTCGCGTTCGACCCGCTCGCGGCGAGCCGATGCTCCAGCCGGTTCCGGTCGGCCATCAGCCGGCCGGCGACCAGCGTCACGACCTGGAAGCCGAACGCCGGGTTCTGGAAATACAGCTGCTGAAAGGTCGCCTCGTCGATGCGCAGCACGGTGCAGTCCGTCGTGCAGCAAGCGGTCAAGGTTCGGCGCTTGTCCGGCGCGAAGAAGGCGATCTCGCCGAACAGGCTGCCCGCATCCATCACCTCGCCGATCTCGACGAATTCGATGCGCCCCTCGACGAGGAAATACAGGTGATCGGCGGCATCGCCCTTTCGGAACAGCACGTCGCGCGCCTTCAGGCGCTGTCTGCGCATGTAGGGCTTGAGCCAGACGCCCGACAGATCACCCGCCGCCGCCGCCGCGCGCACGCGGCGCGTCAGGCGAACCATCTCCCTGGCCCGGTAGATGTTGACGGGCAGCAGCACGCCGTGCAGCAGCACCATCACCAGCGATGGATGGAGCACCCCGTAGACGAGGAAGCCCAGGTTGCCGCCCACCGCAAGGCAGCGAAGCGGGATCATGGTCTTGACGAACGAGCTCACGATCACCAGCACCGCGGCAACTCCCGCCGAGCACAGGGCGAAGATGCCGAGCGGCGTGGCAAGCGCCGTCGAGAGGCTTGCCCCGAGCGGCGTGGCAAGCGCCGTCGAGAGGCTTGCGGCCGCGGCGGCGAACAGTTCGTGCGCTGACATGCGTGTGTTCCTTGTGCGCTGCCTTGCGTGAAGGTCGTGCAATGTGCCACAGCCGCGGGGCGCGGGCGGCATACTAGCGGCCATGCCTGCCGAGCCGCCGTCGAGTTGCAGCCGCCGGACTCTGCTGGCCGAGGCGCTCGCCGTCGCCGTGGCAGGCGAGTTCGCGCCGCTCGTTGCGCTTGCCGCGGCGCTTCCACTGCGGGTCGAGAACGTCACGCGTCTGTATACGGTCGAGGTGGCGCGCATCGAGACGCCGGCCGACACCGACGCTGTCGTGCGTGCGCTGCGCGACTGGCCCGCAAAGGTGGCGATCGGCGGTGGCCGCTTCAGCATGGGCGGGCAGATCGCGATCGCCGGCGGGCTGCACCTGGACATGCGGCAGATGAAGCAGGTCGTCTGGCTGCGCGCCGACGAGCACCGCGTGCGGGTGCAGGCCGGCATCACCTGGCGCGACCTGCAGGACGTGCTCGACGAGCACGACCTGTCGGTGCGCACGATGCAGAGCTATGCCAACTTCACGGTCGGCGGTGCGGTGTCGGTCAACGCCCATGGCCGCTATGTCGGGCATGGGCCGATCAGCCACTCGGTGCGGGCGCTGCAGCTGGTGCTGGCCGACGGCCGCGTCGTCGAAGCCAACCGCCGGGAGCACACCGAGCTGCTGGGCGCGGCGCTTGGCGGCTACGGCGCGATCGGCGTGATCACCGAAGTCGAACTCGATCTCGACGACAACTCGAAGATCGAGCGTCATATCGACGCCGTGCCGTTGGCCGACTACCCGAGGTTCTTCGCCGGCAAGGTGCTGAACGATCGCTCGAGTGTGATGCACAACGCCGACCTGCTGCCGCCGCGATTCGATGCGCCGCTGTCCGTCACCTGGCGCCGCACCGACAAGCCGCTGACGCGCCGGCAACGCCTGGTGCCGCGTGGCCAGACCTACAAGCTGGAGCGCAACGCGCTGTGGGCGCTGACCGAGCTGCCGCTGGCCGGCAGCCTGCGCGAGCCGGCGACCGAATTGGTGCGCCGCGTCCGTCCCGAGGTCGCATGGCGCAACCACGAGGCGAGCCTCGACGTGGCCTCGCTCGAGCCGTATTCGCGCCGCCTCACGACCTACGTGCTCGACGAGTTCTTCGTCCCGCCGCGGCACTTCGAGGCCTTCGTGCGCGAGATGGGCCGCATCCTGCGGCGCCACCGCGTGGCCGCGGTCAACGTCTCGATCCGCCACAGCCCGGCCGATGAGGTGGCGCTGCTGCCCTGGGCGCGCGAAGAGGTGTTCTCGTTCGTGCTGTTCTACAAGCAGCGCGTCGATCTGCAGGCCCAGCGGGCCGTCGGCGAGTGGACGCGCGAGCTCATCGACGCCGCGTTGCAGCACGAGGGGCGCTACTACCTGCCGTATCAGCCGCACGCCACGCGCGAGCAGTTCGAGCGCGCCTACCCCGAGATCGTGCAGCTGCGGCAGCTCAAGGCGAGCGTCGACCCGCAGGGCCGCTTCAGCAACACGCTTTGGCAGAAATACCTCTGACGCATGGCACTCGTGGGGGCCCTGGATCCCGGTTCGACGCGATGACTCCTTCGCTGGCCGTGCACCCGCTGTTCGCCGGCGTTTCGGCCACGGCGCTCGCGCAACTCGAAAGACACCTGCAGACGCGTCATTTCGAAGCGGGCGACATCATCCTGCGCGCCGGCGTGCCGTCGGCGGAGCTGTTCGGGCTGATCGACGGTGCCGTGCGTGTCGAGCTGGCCGGCGGCGGCCGGCGGGTGCTGCTGGTTCCGCCGCAGTGTTTCGGCGAGCTGTCCGCGCTGACCGGCGATCCGGTCTCGGCCACCGTCGTCGCCCAGCGAGATGCCCGAGCCTGGGTGCTCTCGGCCCCCGTTCTCTTCGAAGCGATGGCGCAGGAGACCGCGTTCTTCCGCAATGTGGCGACCTTGCTGGGGATGCGCTTGCGCGAGCGCACGCGCCGTGTGCCGGCGGCCCGGCCACGCGTCGTGCTGGTGCCGACCCGGGAGGAGGGCGACCGGATCTTGCTGGCAGCGCTTGTCCGTGGCTTGCAGCACTACGCGCCCGGCTCCGAGCACGACGACATGTCGGGCGACGACATTGCAGCCAGCTCGCAGCGCATTCGGCGCTGGCGCGACGAAGGGCCGGGCGACGCGTTGCTGCTGGTCGGAACCGGCCCGGCCGGCTGTGCGAAGTTGCTTGCGGAGCTCGATGCCGATGACGCGTTGCTGGTCGCCGCAGACGATCTGCTCGGCCTCCCGGACACGCTCGCCGCACCGGTCATCTGGCGACGCGGGGGGCTCACCGAGGCGGCCGCCCTGCAGCGCTGGTGCCACGCACTCCCGCGCGACGAGATCGAGGCTGCGGCTTCGAGCAACGATTGGTCGCGGGCACGCCAGCCGGCGCTGGACCAACTCGTGCGGCGGCTCTGCGGCCGAGAGGTGGGTTTGGCCATGAGCGTGGGGGCGGCTGCCGGCCTGGCACATCTCGGCGTGCTCGAGGTTCTCGAAGACGACGGATTACCGGTCGACTTCATTTGCGGCTCGAGCATGGGAGGTGCCGTGGCACTGGCCTTTGCGCAATTCGGCAGCGCGCGCGCGGCGACCGAGGCCATCCTGCGCCTGGTTGCGGACTTCGCGCGCTCCAAGGGCATGCAATGGCTGCCGCGCGCCTCGCTCATCTCCGCCTCGCGCATGACGACGATCACCAGGCAGTTGTATGGGGATGCCACTTTCGCGCAGCTGCGCTTGCCGATAGCGGTCGTCGCGGCCGACCTTGCGATGGGCAAGCGTGTCGTGATCGACAGCGGCGCCGTGGCGCCTGCCGCACGGGCCACGGCGGCCATCCCGGGGGTGTTCGCGCCGGTCCGATTGGGCGACGCGGTGCTCGTCGATGGCGGCGTCGTGACGCGCTTGCCGGTGGATCTGTTGGCCGCGCGCGGCTGCGGATTCCAGCTCGCGGCGCTGGTGCGGCCCACTTATCCCCAGGAGGCGATCGATGCCGCGCGCGCCGCCGATCGCCTCGAGCAGCGGCTGCATCGCCCGTTCGGCTTGCGCGCCGCGATGGGCGGCGCCTGGCGCTTGCAGGGCTGGTGGGATTCCGCCAGCCAGGCCGGGCGCGCCGATCTGTCGCTGACCGTCCCGATCCCGGTGGGCGAAGGCTTCAATTTCGCGGCGGCCGAGGCGATGATCGACTGTGGCCGGCGCACGGCCCAGGAGCGTCTGCCGCAAATCCGCCTGGCGATGCAGCAGGTGCTGGCGCCAGGGGTGCCCTGACGAGCGCCTGCCGTCGCGGCGCGGATCGCCCGACCCGCGGAGCGCGGTGCGGCGCGATCAGGGACCGGTGCGCACCAGACGCAGCGGGAACTTCGCCTGGCCGATGTTGCCGAAAAGCCTGCCGTTCGCGAAGTTGATCAGCCAGGCGTTGAGGTTGTCGTCGCTGCCGGCTCGCGTGGCCCAGAACGACAGGGAGGGCGTGTTCGGAAACGCCCTCACATCAATCTTCGGCTTCTTTTTGGCCTTGGCGTCGACCAGGGAGAGCAGCTCTTCCTTGGTCGGGACGCGCCATGCCTTGCCGTCGGCGGCCGCGGCGCCGGCGGCCGCCTTGGCGCCGGCGAACGTGTACTTGAGCGGCTTGCCGGCGCAGATGCTGCCGTTCCACTTCATGCCTTCGGCGCAGCGCCGCCAGACCAGCCCGCTGGTCGAATCCGTCACCTGCTGGCCGTCGGCGGACACGGCGAACCGTCCCTGCGCCTGCGCCGAGAACGCGGCGACGGCGCAGGTCCACACGATGAGGGCGGCTCGAATCGCAGCCGGGCGCGTGATTGCCATGGAATCTCCGAACGGGTGATACGGGCCTGTCGATGCAAGGACATCGAAAAATTATTATGGCCGACTCCAGCGGCCTCCCGACATCGCGTCGCCGTCGCGGCGGTCCTTCGGTCGGACGCGCCTCGATGAAAGCGGAAAGCCGCAGGTAGACTCGCCGCCATGCCCAACCCTCCCCGATCCACGGGGCACCATCTGCCGACTGCGCGATGAGTGCGATCAAGGCCTTGCTGCTGACCGACGTCGTGGACAGCACTCGCCTGTCGGAAATGCTCGGCGACAGCGCAATGGCCGAGATCTGGGCCGCACACGACCGGGTCTCGCGCGCGTTGCTCGGCCCCTGGCGCGGGCGCGAGATCGACAAGACGGACGGCATGCTGCTGCTGTTCGACAACGCCGCCGACGCGGTCGCCTACGCGATCGAGTACCACCGCGCCCTGGCCACGCTGCCGATGCCGCTGACGGCGCGCGTCGGGTTGCACGTCGGGCCGGTGATCCTGCGCGAGAACGCGTCCGACGACATCGCCCGGGGCGCGAAGCCTCTCGAGGTCGAAGGCCTGGCCAAGCCCATCGCCGCCAGGGTGATGGCGTTGGCCCGCGGCGGCCAGACGCTGCTGTCGGCCGCCGCCCGCGAAGACCTCGGCAAGAGCGCCCACAAGCTGGTCTCGCATGGGCACTGGCGAATCAAGGGCGTGTCCGATCCCATCGAGCTGTTCGAAATCGGCGACCCGGACGCCCAGTTCATGCAGCCGTCGGACGGCGAAAAGGCGCATCGCGTCGTCTCGATGGGCGACTGGTGGCTGCCGGTCAACGAGATCGCGAACAACCTGCCCCACCAGGCGACGTCGTTCATCGGCCGCGAGCGCGAATTGGCGGAGGTCAAGAACCTGCTCGGCACATCGCGCCTGCTGACGTTGCTCGGCATGGGCGGATTGGGCAAGACCCGCCTGTCGCTGCAGACCGCGGCGGAGCAGATCCATCATTTTCCCGACGGCGTATGGTTCCTGGACCTGGCGCCGATCAGCGATCCGGCCCTGATCGTCAGCGAGACGGCGCAGGTTCTCGGCGTGCGCGAGCAGCCCGATCGGCCGATGCTGCAGACGTTGTGTTCACACCTGAAGAACCAGCGTGCCCTGCTGATCATGGACAACTGCGAGCATCTGATCAAGGCGTCGGCGCAGATGGCCAGCGCCATCCTCAAGGTGGCGCCCCACGTGCGGATCCTGGCGTCGAGCCGCGAGGCGCTGCGCGCGCCGGGCGAGCAGTGCTATCCGGTGCTGCCGCTGCCCGTGCCGGCTCGCGGCGACGGCATCGAGGCCCTGTCGCGATCGACGGCCGTGCGCCTGTTCGTCGACCGGGCGCAACTGCACAAGCCCGGCTTCGTGCTCAATGAGCGCGAAGCGCCGGTCGTCGCCGAACTGGTCGCCCGGCTGGAAGGCATACCGTTGGCGATCGAGCTCGCCGCGGCACGGGTTCGCGCGCTCTCCGTCGCCGACATCAATGCCCGCCTCAGGGATCGCTACAAGCTGCTGACCGGTGGCTCCCGCGTCCTGCAGGAGCGGCAGCAGACCTTGCGCGCCCTCGTCGACTGGTCGTACGAACTGCTCGAGCCGCAAGAGCAGATCGTGCTCGACCGCCTCGGCGTGTTCGTCGGCGGCTTCGACCTCGCCGCCGCCGAAGCGGTGTGCGGCGGCGAGCCACTGGCCAGCGAGGACGTGCTCGACCTGCTCGGATCCCTGATCGAGAAGTCGCTCGTGATGCTCGAGGAACGCGACGACGGCGCGCGCTACCTCATGCTCGAGACCATTCGCGAGTACGCCCGCGAGAAGCTGGCGCAGCGCGACGACGCCGCAGCGGCCGCGGTGCGGCATTGCGAACACTACTTCGCGATGGCCAAGTCGGCGAACAAGGGGCTGAAGGGCCCGCAGCAAGCCGACTGGCTATGGAAGGTCGAGGTCGAGCTCGACAACGTCCGTAGCGCCATCGCGCTGTCGCTCGCCGGAGGCGTCGATCCGTTCGTCGCCGTCAAGTTCGCGGTCGCGATGCAGGGCTTCTGGATTCTCCGCGGCTATTCGACCGAAGGCCGCAAGCTCGTGCAGGCGGCGCTGGTGCTGCCCGCGATCCAGGCATCGCCGATCGCCCAGGCCTGGGCGCTTTACGTCGGTGCGGCACTGGCTGAAAGCCAGAGCGACCATGCCGAGGCGCGAAAGATGCTCGAGACCTGCCTGGGGCTGAGGAGAGCGCAGGGCAACGAGGTCGACATCGCCGCCACCCTGTCGACGCTTTCGGTGGCCCGTCTCCAGGCCGGCGACGCCGTCGAGGCGGCCGCGGGCGAGAGCGAGGCCCTGCAGATCTTCAGACGCCTCGAAGACCGCATCGGCGAAGCGATCAGCCTGCTGCATCTCGGCCAGATCTGCCTGCACCAGGGCGACGATGCGGCGGCCCGGTCGCACCTGGAGCAGTGCCTGGCGATCGCCCGCGAGATCCGTCACCAGGAGGTCGAGGGTGAATGCGAGCTGGTGCTCGGCAAAGTCGCGTTCGAGATGGCCGACGCTGCCCAGGCCAGCCTCCGGTTCAAGCGCTCCCTGACGGTGTGTCGCGAAGCCGGCGACAAGCGAGGCGAGGCGAACGCGCTGCGCTGGCTCGCGCGGGTCGACCTCAACGCCGGCGATCTCGCTTCGGCACGGGCGCGCCTGTCCGACGCCTTGCGCTCCTTCCGGGCCTTCGAGATGCGCGAGGAGCTGCTCGGCTGCCTCGAAGACCACGCCGAGCTCGCCCAGGCGGAGGGCAAGGTCGTGATCGCCGTCGGATTGGCAGCCTCGGCGGCCAAGTCACGCGAACAGCTCGGCTTGACTCGTTCACCCCGTGGTGAGCTGTGCTGGCAGGCGCTCATCGGCAGATTGCGGCGGACGATGATCGAAGCGCCGTTCGACAGCGCGTGGGACGAGGCACAGCAATGGCAGATCGACGAAGCCATCCGCCATGCGCTGTCGTCGCAGATCGAGCGCGCCACCGCCTAGGGCGAGGCGGCTCGAGAACTGCCTCGAAAAGCGCGAGTCGCCGGCGACCCGTGATCCCAGGTGCCGCTAGCGGCGACGCCTGCGGGCGGCAAACGCGATGGCGCCCAGGCCGGCGAGCATCAGCGCGTACGTCTCGGGCTCGGGGATGGGTGCGAACACGCCCGTGGCTGCCGTGTCCGAGATCCCGCAGCTGGTGCCGTTGACCGGAAGGAACGCGCACCCGGGCGACGTCGCCGCTGGATCGGCATAGATCAGCTGCGCCTTGTTGCCGCCGTACAGGATCAGGCTGAACGAATAATCGCCGCTTCCGGCAATGGACAGCGTCGGCACGAAGAAGTCGAAGAAGCCGGTGTCGATTCCGGTCAGCTGGCTGCCGGCGATGTTGATCCCGTTGACGATGACGTTCGTGTCCAGGTCGAACGACTGGAGGATCGTGCTCGGGCTGGCGACGTTGTAGAGGTCGACCTCGGCGCTGAGGACGCTGAAGCCGGCGCAACTGCCGCTGATCGGAATGTTGTTGCCGTTGCCGAGGGCGAGGCACGCGTCCGGGACATCGAAGACCGCCGATGCCTCCCAGCCCAGACTCGGGAAGATCGAGCCGTACGAGGGATCCCACACGCCGGTGTAGAGCGCGGCTTGCGCCGGACCGGTACTGCCGAGAGTCGCCGCCGCAGCCAGCAAGACGACGGAAAGAACCGATCTAGCGCGAGTCATCCACACGGTTGCTACCTCGGTCGTCTGTCTCTTCAACAGCGAGGGGCGCCTCGCGTCGGCCAGCGGCATTCAAAAGAATGCCGAATCGGAAAGAATTCCCCATTCGGCACGCAATTGTAGGAGCCAAAACCGGCTCCTAGCGCTCGCAACCCCCGTGAACAGGGGGTACGGGCACGACGAACGGTGCGTGCCACCGACCGCCGAGCGACGGCACCACGGACCTGGTGATTTCGGCGCTGGAGTTCATGCAGCGGCTGGCGACCGGCGGCAAGATGAGCCCGGGCTGTTCGGGCTTGATTTTGCTACCAGTCGGCGACCACGACCTGCCCCCCGGTCAGGTAGACGAGCTTGGACCCGATCTGCAAGCTGCAATCACCCCACAGGCTCGGGTAAGTCATCGGGTCGCTCGGCGCGGGCAGCAGGGCCTTCAGCGCGAGGCTGCCGGCCTGCGTGTCGACCTCGATGCGCTGCAGGCCGTGCAGCGGGCTGGGGTCGCCGGGTGCGGCGGTGACGAGCATCGGCAAGCCGATCCGCGCCACGTTGCCGCTCTGCAGCCAGTTGAGCCCGTGGCTCGAATAGTCGAGGGCGGTCTGGCTGCCTGAGGCGCCAACGGTGAGCGTGGCGAGCGCGGTCGGTTGCGCGGGAATGCTGACGTCGAACAGGCCGAGCTTGTTGCCGCCGGGGTGGTTGGTCGCGTCGACGTCGCGGCCGACGCCGAACAGCAGCGAGTCGGTCAGCGGGAACAGGTAGTCGGAATAGCCCGTCACCTGGAGCGACCCGGCCACCTGCGGATCGGTCGGGTCGCTCAGGTCGAGCACGTACAGCGGGTCGACGCTGCGGAAGGTCACGAGGTAGCCGCGCGCGCCGGTGAAGCGCACCGCGTGCAGCTGCTCGCCGGGCTGGCCGAGCGGCTCGGGGTGCGCGCTGTTCGGCAAGGTGGCCAGGGTGGCCAGCGTCTGGCCGCTGGCCGATTCGCGCAGGATCGTCAGCGTCGCGGGCGACGGCGGCGGCACGGTGCTCGACGTGGCATCTTCGGGAATCACCCAGCCGGTCTGGCCGGTGAAGCTCAGCACGCGCAGGTCGCCGTTGTATTCGCCCATCATGTAAGGCTTACGCTGCTCGTCCCAGCCGAGGCTGCCCTGGACTTCGCCGGAGGCGAGGTAGTCGATCGCCGTGCCGGCGACCGAGAACTTGTGGATGTCGGTCGCGAACTGCGGCGCGTACTGGATCAGGCCGCTCGACAGGTCGCGCCAGAGGAGGCCCCGGTGGCCTGTGGCCAGCAACTGCCCGGGCCCGGCGAGACAACCATCGCGTCTGCCTTTCCCGCACCGCTGAGCGAGTCTGCACTGCTCGAGACCTGGCGCGCAGGCTGACGCGTGCTTGGCTGTCCAGCACCGGCGAGGCTTCATCTCGAGTTGCGCACGGCCTGGAGCGAGCCGCACCGTCACTACCACGACGGTCGGCATCTCCGCGAATGCCTGGCGCT
>PLZH01000022.1 GCA_003152055.1 Burkholderiales bacterium | reverse complement strand
CGCGCCGAATTCGCAGACTCGCGGCTTCGAGATGAAGAAGGCGATGGACAAGCTCGACCTGCTCGTCGTCGTCGATCCGTATCCGTCGGCGACCGCGGCCATGGCGGCGATGCCGGGCAATGCGTCCGACCTGAACGCCAACCGGGCCGTCTACCTGCTGCCGGCCTCGACGCAGTTCGAAACCTCGGGCTCGGTCACGGCGTCGAACCGTTCACTGCAATGGCGTGAAAAAGTCATCGAGCCGCTGTTCGAGTCGCGGACCGATCACATGATCATGTATCAGCTCGCCGACAAACTCGGCTTCGGCAAGGAACTGGTCAAGACCCTGAAGATGGTGGCGGCCAAGGGCGGGATGATGGAGCCCGAACCGGAATCGACGCTGCGCGAGGTCAATCGCAGCAACTGGACCATCGGCTATACCGGCCAGTCGCCCGAGCGGCTGAAGGCGCACATGCGCAACATGAACGTCTTCGACGTGAAGACGCTGCGCGCCAAGGGCGGCATCGACAAGGAGACGGGCTACAAGCTCGACGGCGACTATTTCGGCCTGCCCTGGCCCTGCTGGGGCACGCCGGAAATGAAGCACCCCGGCTCGCCCAACCTGTACGACACATCCAAGCATGTGATGGACGGCGGCGGCAACTTCCGCGCCAATTTCGGCGTCGAGCGCGACGGCGTCAACCTGCTCGCCGAAGACGGCTCGTGCTCGAAGGGCGCCGACATCACGACCGGCTATCCCGAGTTCGACCACATCTTCCTGAAGAAGCTCGGCTGGTGGAACGAGCTGACCGATGCCGAGAAGACCGCGGCCGAAGGCAAGAACTGGAAGACCGACCTGTCGGGCGGAATCATCCGCGTCGTGATGACGAAGCACGGCTGTCATCCGTTCGGCAATGCCAAGGCGCGCGCGGTCGTCTGGAACTTCCCCGACCCGATTCCGCTGCACCGCGAGCCTCTCTATTCGACGCGGCCCGACCTCATCGACAAGTACCCGACGCACGACGACAAGAAGGCGTTCTGGCGCCTGCCGACGCTCTTCAAGAGCGTGCAGGACAAGAACCACGACATCGGCAAGCAGTTCCCGCTCATCATGAGCTCCGGGCGCCTGGTGGAATACGAAGGCGGCGGCGAAGAGACGCGCTCCAATCCGTGGCTCGCCGAGCTGCAGCAGGAAATGTTCGTCGAGATCAATCCCGCCGCCGCGAACGACCGCGGCATCCGCGACGGCGAGCAGGTCTGGGTCAAGTCGCCGACCGGCGCGCGCATCCTGGTCCGCGCGCTCGTCACGGAACGCGTCGACCGCGAGACGGTGTGGCTGCCGTTTCACTTCTCGGGGCATTGGCAAGGCGCCGATCTGTTGGCCTACTACCCCGAGGGCGCGCATCCGGTGGTTCGCGGCGAAGCGGTCAACACGGCGACGACCTACGGCTACGACAGCGTGACGATGATGCAGGAGTCCAAGACGACGGTCTGCCAGGTCGAGCGGGCAGCGTGAGGAGCACGGCATGGCAAGAATGAAGTTCATCTGCGATGCCGAGCGTTGCATCGAGTGCAACGGCTGCGTCACCGCCTGCAAGGCGGAACACGACGTGCCCTGGGGCGTCAACCGGCGCCGAGTCGTGACGCTCAACGACGGCGTCGCCGGCGAGCGCAGCATTTCGGTCGCGTGCATGCATTGCTCCGACGCGCCGTGCATGGCCGTCTGCCCGGTCGACTGCTTTTACCGCACGGCCGAGGGGGTCGTCCTGCACGACAAGGACATCTGCATCGGCTGCGGCTATTGCTCGTACGCCTGTCCGTTCGGCGCGCCGCAGTTTCCGAGCAACGGCGCCTTCGGCCTGCGCGGCAAGATGGACAAGTGCACCTTCTGCGCCGGCGGCCCGGAAGCCAACGGCAGCGAGGCCGAGTACGAGAAGTACGGCCGCAACCGCCTGGCCGAAGGCAAGCTGCCCGCCTGCGCCGAGATGTGTTCGACCAAGGCGCTCCTCGGCGGCGATGGCGACGTGATCGCCGACATCCTGCGCACGCGCGTGCTCAATCGCGGCAAGGGCAGCGAGGTGTGGGGCTGGGGCACGGCCTACGGCAAGCCGTCGACGGGACAGCCGGGCGCGCAGCCGCCGGAGGGGAAGAAGTCATGAGCCCGGCACGCCTGTTCGTCGCCGCGGCGACGGTCGTTGCTCTGGCCGCGTGCGGCGAGCGCGCCCAGACGATGCCTGTCGGCGGTGCCAAGAAAGCCGATGAGCCGGCTTGGCAAATCACCGACAACGGCTATCTCGCTCCGGGCTGGACGCCCGGCAACGAGGCGAGTTGGAATGCGCAGATGCAAAAGCGCGCGCAGTCCCAGAACGACTACGCGCCTCGTTAGTCAATCGCTCGGGAGATCGCATGCGACGCTTGATCCGGAGTTGGCTGCTTGCCGTCGCTGGCATGGCGGCGCTTGGCAGCGTTGCGATCGCTCAGGATGGAAATGCGGCAAGTGCCAGCGCGGCCGCGGCGGTCGTCACGCCGTCCGCAACGACGGCGGGTGGCAACTCGAACGGGGCAGTGGCTGCGGCCGGCGGCGGCGTCGCTGCAACCGAGCCGCAGCCCGGCGATACGAACGCGCAGCGGGGCCGCAGCCAGCCCGGCAACAACGCGCCGTTCTGGCGCGGTGTCCGCGACTCGGGCCGCACACCGGGGACGGTCAACAACCTGCAGGTGGGCGAGCGCGGCGTCCTGATCCAGCCTTTCACGACGTATCCCGGCACGCGCCTGACCAACGCCGGCGAGGCCTGGCGGCAGATTCGCGACGGGTGGATCATTCCCTACGGCGGCTCACTGGTCGTCATCGTCGTGCTCGCGCTGGCGCTCTACTACTTCACCAAGGGTCCGCTCGGCGGCCACGAGGAAAACACCGGCCGTGTCATCGAGCGATTCACCTATTTCGAGCGCGCCGCGCACTGGAGCAACGCCATTGCTTTCGTCATCCTCGCGATCTCGGGGCTGGTGATGGCGTTCGGCAAATTTCTGCTTCTTCCCCTCGTCGGCGGCTTGCTGTTCGGCTGGCTGACCTACGCGCTGAAGACCTTGCACAACTTCGCCGGGCCGCTGTTCGCGGTCTCGCTGATCATCGTCTTCTTCGCCTTCCTGCGCAGCAACTGGCCGGGCCGCGGCGACCTGAACTGGCTCCTCAAGGGCGGCGGCCTCTTCAGCGGCAAGGAGCCGCCCTCCGGCCGATTCAACGCCGGCGAGAAGATCGTCTTCTGGGGCGGCGTGCTCGTCCTCGGCGGCATCGTCGTCGCCTCGGGCCTGGTCCTCGACAAGCTGATTCCAGGGCTGGTCTATCCGCGCGACGACATGCAGGTCGCGCACATCGTCCATTCGATCGCGGCGATGCTGATCGTCGCGCTGTTCCTCGGCCACATCTACCTGGGAACGATCGGCATGCGCGGGGCGTACCGGGCGATGACGACGGGCTATGTCGACGAGGCCTGGGCCCATGAGCATCACCTCCTCTGGTACGAAGACATCAAGGCGGGAAAGATTCCGGCGGAGCGGAGCAGCGCCTCACATCGCCTCGAACAGCCCGCCGCGTGAGACCGAAAGGAATCCCCATGCGATTTCCCGTTGCCATCGCCCTGTTCGCCGGCCTTCTGGCCGGCTCCGCGTTTGCCAAGCTGCCGCCGCTGAGCGACGAAGCCAAGGCCAAGGCGGCGGAAGCGGCGGCGAAATCGGCATGGACCGACAAGGTCGGCCTCTACGAGATGTGCCAGGCGATGGATCACAGCGCCGAGGTCTATCGCATGAACGCCAAGGCGGCGGGCAAGGACGTCGCACCGCCCGTGGCGGTACCGCCCTGTGCCGACCCCGGCCCCTTCGCGGCGCCGGCGACGGACGGCGCAAAGCCCCTGGAAGCCTCGGGCGCGCATTCGCCGCCCGGCATGGCGACATCGCCGCCGGGCAGCAATGCGACCTCGGCGGAAATCACAGGCCCGCGCAAATAGCTCCGGCGCCGCTTCGTCTGACCGGCGCCCGGGCGCCGCTCACCAGCACCATCAGCGTTCGCGACGAGTTCGGAGCCGAACGTTCGATATCGATTCCGGCCGAACGCGCGCTGACGGTCTTCGTCGACAAGCGCGAGCTGGTGACGCTGATGACGCTGGGTGCCGCGCCCGAACTGCTCGTGCTCGGTTACCTGCGCAACCAGCGCCTCGTCGACAGCGTCGCCGACCTCGATTCCATCACCGTCGACTGGGACGTCAATGCGGCCGCCGTGAAGACGCGTGCCGGCATCGAGCGCTTCGACGAGAAGACCGCCAAGCGGGTCGTCACGACCGGTTGCGGCCAGGGCACGGTCTTCGGCGATCTGATGGGCGATCTCGATTCGATCCGCCTTCCCGCTGCCGATGAGCCGTCGGCGCGCCTCAGCCAGGCCGCCCTCTACGGCCTGCTCGACGCGGTCCGCCGCCAGGAGAGCACCTACAAGTCGGCCGGCTCGGTGCACGGCTGCGCCCTATTTCGGCAAGACGAGCTGCTCACCTTCGTCGAGGACGTGGGTCGCCACAACGCGATCGACACGATCGCCGGGTGGATGTGGCTGAACGGGGTCGAGGGCGCCGACAAGACCTTCTACACGACCGGGCGGCTGACCAGCGAGATGGTGATCAAGTCGGCACAGATGGGCGTGCCGATCATCGTCTCGCGCAGCGGCATCACGCAGATGGGCTACGAGGTGGCGGTTCGCCTGGGCCTGGCGCTTTTCGGCCGCGCCACGAACCGACATTTCATCTGCTACTGCGGCTTCGACCGGTTCGACGCCGAGCCGGAGCCGCCGCGCAACTGACCGCCGCGCCTCAGATCAGGGCATCGAACGGCAGCACCTCGACGTCGTCACCCACGGCGACGTTGCCCTGCTCGTGGCCGAGCACGACCAAGCCGTTCGCTTCGCTCATGCTGCGCAGGATGCCCGAGCCTTGCGAACCGGTCGTTCGCACCTGCCAGCGGCCTTCGGCGCCGCGCGTCACGATGGCGCGCTGATATTCGGTGCGGCCGGGGCGCTTCCTGATCGGCTCCAGGCTCGCGGCGCGCACGGTCAGCAGAGGCGCCAGCGTGGCGCCGCTCATGGCCAGCAGCGCGTCGCGGACGAGCGCATAGAAGGTCACCATCACGGCGACCGGGTTGCCCGGCAAGCCGAAGAGCAGCGCCGTGTGGCCGGCGTCGGCGATGCGGCCGATCGCCATCGGCCGGCCCGGGCGCATGGCGATGCGCCAGAACAGGACGTCGCCGAGCCGGGCCATGACGAGCTTCGTGTGGTCGGCCTCGCCGACGCTGACGCCGCCCGACGTGATGACGGCATCGGCGTCGCGCGCCGCGCTCGCGAACGCGGCTTCGAGGGCGGCAGGGTCGTCGCGCACGACGCCGAGATCGATGACGTCGACGCCGAGGCGTTGCAGCATGCCCCAGAGCGTGTAGCGGTTACTGTCGTAGACGCAGCCGGCGTCGAGCGCCTCGCCGACCGAGCGCAACTCGCTGCCCGTCGAGAAGAAGGCAACGCGGGCGCGGCGAAAGACCGCCACTTCGGCATGACCGAGCGAGGCGAG
>PLZH01000156.1 GCA_003152055.1 Burkholderiales bacterium | reverse complement strand
TGCCCGAGCTCGATCTCGGGGACGCTCCGGGGCATCGAGAATTTGCTCCGGACGATCGAGCCCGCGATCGAAGTCGTCGCCGCTTAGCGTCGACCCCGTCGGCATCGGGGAATCACCCGCCGCCTGACAGCGTATTCGGCGATCCCGCCGAGAATGCCAAGCGTCATGCGGGGGATCGCTTGAGCACGTAAGACCAAGCCCGGTCGGAGATCGGCTATTTGCGATTGGGGAGCTCGCTTGGAAGCCAAGCCATGTGCGGCAGGACAAGGCGGAATTTGAGCCCTCGGCAACCACAACATCTGAACCGGAGAACCGCATGATTCGCGAATACAAGAAGCCGATCATTCCATCCGACCATGGCGGAGTTGCGAAAGCGGACCTCGAATTACTCGGTAGGCACCTAGCCGCGGAAAACTCGCAGGACATGACGGGAACTTTGGCAACCCTGGCAGAGGACTGTGTCTTCGACGACCGCGCTTTGGGCATCAAGTACTACGGCAAGGAAGGCGCACGCCGCTACTACGAGTCATGGTGGGGCGCGTTCGACATAGTGACGCAGAGCGATCGACGCTACTTCACGTCCGAAGGCTCGGTGATCGCAGAGGCTCGGTATGAGGGCGTTCACCGAGGTGAATTCCTGGGAATCTCGGCCACCAACCGTCGCATCGAAATTGGCTTGGCCGTCATCATTACGTTCAGCGGCGGTTTGATGTCTGGAGAGCGGTTCTATTGGAACGTCGCGTCTTTGCTGACGCAACTTGGCATGGACTCGATTCCCGAGCAGGCCAGAACAGCGATGGCGGCACGTGAAGGGGCCCACTGAGGGCATTGAAGGCATACCCCTTGCACCGGCCGCAGGCCCGATCCTGGCCTGCGGGCGAATGCATTCGGCCAAGGGCGAGGCAACAGGGCTGGACGCTTGCGTAGCACGGGTGTCGAGAATGAAGCGAGCCACGGAGCGGGCTTGCATCGGTGCGCAAATCGGAGCGGCGCTCCTCGCGCGCCCTTTGACCGGCCAGCGCCGATCCGATCCTCGAGACGCCGCATCGATCTTGCTGACGTGCCCGCGAGATGGGACACAGCTCCTTGCATCCAGCCTGCGATGCCTATCCGGCGTCCGCGCCTTTGGGTCGATAGCTTCCTGGCTCTGACCTGAAGGGTAGCGCGAGACGGTTCCACCCGTTGATGGCAATGATCGCCAGCGTCAAGTCCACAAGCGACTTCTCGTCGAAGTGACGCCGAGCCTCGGCGAATAGCTCATCCGACACGGCGTCGCCAGAGATCCGGGTGACCGCTTCGGCCCAGGCGAGCGCGGCACGCTCCTTGTCCGAATAAAAGGATGTCTCGCGCCACTCCGATAGCACAAAGAGACGCTGCTCCGACTCGCCATTGGCGCGAGCATCCTTGGTGTGCATGTCCAGGCAATAGGCGCAGCCATTGATCTGCGAGACACGCGTCTTCACCAGCTCGAGCAAGGCATGATCCACGCCCGATTGCCGCACGTAGTTCTCGACGGCCGCCATTGCCTTGTACGCTTCGGGCGACGCCTTCTTGAAATCAAGCCGTTCATTCATCACATTTCCTTGGATCCGTAGTCAGAATACGCCTACAGCGACACTCGCTCGTCCGCCGTTTTCCGAGAAGCCATCGAGCGCGCCGGAATTCCCGAATCGATCTTGCCGGCTCCAGGAAATAGCTTTCAGAGGCTCCGGCGTACAGCCGGCCTTTGCACTCGCAAGCGCAACGGCTCGCTCACTTCCCTGCCATCCAATACCGGTTGGCGGCGGCAACGGTCGCGAAGTTGATTGCGATAACGTGAGAGGCCGCAGTCAGACTGTTCGCGTTCTCCGCGTATGTCGATCTGAGCTTGTCGCGAATCTCGTCGGAAGGCTGCGTGTACTTCACGCCCATCTGAGAGAGCTTGATCGCGAGTTCGAATCCCTGCTGAGGGCCGGTCGTTTCGAGGCTCGACAGCCATGGTGTCGTCATTTTCATACTCCTTGTGTTAGGGCACTTCTGCCCGGACGGGGCTTTGAGAGCCCCGCGACATCCTTGTGCGCTCGTCGTCCGAGGAGACGTGCGTGAGCGACCCTTGAAGTCCCAGGGGGCCGCGAAAGCCGATGGTTTGCTCGATGCGAACCCCGCACGACGAACCGGGATCGTCATTCGAGACGTGGGCGGATCGGCGCGACCCCGGTGCACGACGCGAGGCGGCCCCACGACAGGGACAACAGTGCTGCATCAGTCGAGCACGGCTATTCAGACACTCGGCCGAGGATCCGCAGCTCGGCGACCGACTTCGGCGTGCAAGCGATCGGATCGCTCGCGGGAAAGGTCTCCGCGAGCGCTTCGTCGAGCGCCGCCTCAAGATCTGTCACTCTGTCCGCAGTACTGGCCACAACCTCGACGGCCCGCCGCGACCCGTATTCGACGATGGGGGCGACGATCATCGTGCCCTTCGTGCGATTCCCGTTGAGGAAATCGCGCTTGCGAAGAGGTTGTTTCATCGACCGACGAGCTCCCGAATATCGAGCGCCGCCATTGTGCAAGCCGATTCACCTCGCGCGTGACGGGACGAACTGGCGTGTCGATCGTCGGCCATGGCGGCTACTCCAGCTTCCCCGCTGTCTTCAGACCCAACAGGAGACTTCGCAACACGACCGCGTCGTTGTGGGTTTCGTCATGGGCGGAATAGACGAGCGTGACTGGTCCCTGACGCGCGAGCTCGCGCAACCGGCCGAACGTTTCCGGATGCTGGCACACCTCGGCGGCATAGCGCTCGCGAAATTCCGGCCATCGGTCCGGATCGTGGCCGAACCACGTTCTCAGCTCGGTGGTCGGGGCGAGATCCTTCAGCCACAAGTCGACAGCCGCTTTGTCCTTGCTGACTCCGCGTGGCCAGAGGCGATCGACGAGTACACGTGTTCCGTCGGCACGAGCGGGCGGCTCGTACGCCCGCTTCAACCTGACGTGGTCCGTTGCAATCTGCATGGCCATTCGTGTTGTACTTGAAGCATGCGGGGCGAGACGCTTCAGCCAGCGGTGTGGGGGTGCTTGCTCGCGAACTGGTTCATGGTGTCGAGCGCTAGGTTCGAGTGCGCATAGGCGGCGCCGGCGCGCATTTCGGCGGCCACCCAGATCGCCTCCATCACTTCCTGTTGGGTCGCACCTTTTCGCAAAGCGCGCTCGGTGTGGCCACGAATGCAATACGGGCACTGCGTGACATGGGCGACCGCGACGGCGATCAATTCCTTGGTCTTCGCCGGCAGCGCGCCGTCGGCAAAGACGCTTTCGCCGAACGCCTTGAAGGCAGCGGCGGCAGAGGGCGCCAGTTCCTGGCGCTGGCGGTGCAACTCCCTCGAGGCTTCAGGGTACATCGGGTCTTCCATGATTGGCTCCTGGTTGAAACATGCTGCGGTCACGCCGTCGCGGCGAGCGCGCGCTCGAACTCGATCTCACTGCGCAGGCCTTCGAGATCGCGGTGCACGACGGCGACGGCCAAGTTCCTGCCGCCGCGCCAGTCCGAGAGCGCGCAGTCCCGCTTTTCGAGGGTGCCGTCGATCCGGACTTCGTCGAAGCGCTCGGAATGCCCGACATAGGCCAGGCTGAAGTCGTATTGCTCCGTCCAGAAAGACGGCACCATGTCGAACGGCTCGCGCCGCCCCAACATGTTGGGTGCGGCCACCTGACCCGACGCTCCGCGACGACCCAGTGCTCGACGCGGGTCGGCTCGCCGCCGAGCCGGTCCGGCCAGCGAGCGATATCGCCAGCTGCGTAGATGCCGGCCACGCTCGTCGCCAGGTACCGGTCGACGCTGAGTCGGGCCCGACCAGCTCAATATTCGCTTCGCTCATGGCACTCCTCGAGAATGTGAAGAGACTACTGCACGTTCAATGTCCCCTTCATGTTTGGGTGGAAGGTGCAGGTGTAGGCGAACTCGCCAGCTCGCAGTGGCCTGTATTTCCACGACCCGTCGGCGGCAATGCTTTTGGAATCGAAGGCCCCAGCGGCAGTCACCGTGTGCGGAAAGGGATCTTCGTTGATCCACACGACACTGTCGCCGCGCTTCACCGTCACCGCCAGTCGAACTCGGCCATCAAGTCGG
>PLZH01000010.1 GCA_003152055.1 Burkholderiales bacterium | reverse complement strand
AGTCATCCTGAATAAGAGCACTTCTTCTGGATCGTCGACGACACGGGCTTTCCCAAGCAGGGCATCCACTCGGTAGGCGTGGCACGGCAGTACTGCGGGATGCTTGGCAAGCAGGACAACTGCCAAGTCGCCGTGAGCGTGTCCTTGGCGTGCGAGGAAGGCAGCCTGCCCGTGGCCTGGCGCTTGTATCTACCGCACGAGTGGGCCGAAGACGCCGCTAGGCGCGAGTCAGGCCGCCAGCATCTCGCGCTGGAAGTCGACGACCAGGCCTTCGCCGATCTCTTCGCGCATCGCCTTCCACGGCTCCGGTTCGGCATCGATCTCCGCGATCAGCGAGCGCGGCACGCGCATCGCCTTCTCGAGCTGGCTGTCGGCCGGCCGCACCCAGGCGAGCACGAAGTCGTCGGCACCCGCCTCGACCAGGCGAAGCTCGCGCTGCCCGGGGATCGGCGTCTCGCTGCCGTGGCGCAGCGCCATCACCTTGGCCAGCTCGAGCGTGCGGTCGTCGATGCCGGCCTGCCTGGCGATGAGCTTTTCCACCAGCGCGGGCCAGCCGAATACGGCGCGCGGCTCGATTCCCACGCCGAGCTTCGCGGCCTCGCGCGAGGCGCCCTTGCCGAGCCCCTCCTCGAAGGTTTCCGCCGTCTTCTCGGCGCAGGACTGCCACTGGCCGCGCTTTGCGACCGGCCAGACGCCGATGTAGAGGCCGTGGCGCAGCTCCATGTAGGTGAATTCCGGATCGACCCGGAACTCGGTGCCGCAGCTCGGGCAGGGCTGGCGCTGGAAGGTCCCGGCGATGATGGCGTCGCGCAGGTCGGGCCGCCGGTCGGCGTTGACGCTGAACACCAGCTTGAATTCGACCGGCGTGGCGCAGGCCGGGCAGTTGATTGTTTCCGTGTGAAAGACCGACATCGCTGGCCTCCTCGTTCGTCAGAGCTTCTTCAGCCACTCGCGAGCCGGATGCTTGGCTCCCAGCTTGTTCGACTTGAAGCCGGCGTACAGCTCGGCGAACCATTCGGCCGGGGCGCGGAACTGGTAGCCGGTGAGGCCCTTCTTGCGCGCCGCCACGAGGTAGCTCACCCACTCGCGCGGGTAGGCCTCGTGGTAGACCGTCTTGCCGCCGATCGCGATCTCCTCGGCATCGCCCTGCCGCTCCCAGATCCCGTCGGACGTGGCGAGGTGGTGCCAGTGATCGAACGCGTCGTAGGCCTTGGCGTCGGCGGAGCCGGCCGCCAGCGTGCTCGGGCGGGCCGGCTTCTGGTTGAGCAGCTTGTCAAGGACGTACTTCTTGTCCTCGGGCTTCGAATAGAAGGTGTTGCTGCCTCCCACCTTGCTGCGGATGTGCGGGCCCGCCGCGTCGGCGATGACCTGCACGCTGGAGCCGTGGCTCTGCCAGCCGCCGTGGTCTTCGCGGGCGCCGTTGCGCTGCATGTAGGTGTGGGCGTCGTCGACGC
Organism: Burkholderiales bacterium; assembly: GCA_003152055.1. Taxonomy (GTDB): domain Bacteria; phylum Pseudomonadota; class Gammaproteobacteria; order Burkholderiales; family Burkholderiaceae_C; genus Schlegelella_A. The sequence continues at coordinate 1,255 of PLZH01000010.1, read as the reverse complement.
CGTGGCCCACCTCGTGCAGCGCGGTGAAGCTGACGTACTCGCCGTCGCCGCCGACGGGCAGGCAATCCTTGTCGACGTCGGCCGGCAGCTGCTTCACCATGGCGCCGCTGGCATCCTTGGCCATCATCCCGGGGCCGAGGCCCTGCTTGTGCATGTCGGGACGGCCGCTGAGCGTGACGGTGGTGTTCGTGCTCCAGGCGCCGCTGCCGCCGGTCGAATCGGTGTGGGTGATCTGGCTGATGCTGCCGGCGGCCTTGACGTCCTTGGGCACCATCGCGAAGGTCTTGCACAGCGCCTTCATGTTCTTCGCCTCGTGAGGCGCGGCGGAGGCCGAGGTGTCGGGCACCATGGTCACGCCGAAACGTCCGGTGGCGAGCGCCGCGATCATCCGCGGGTCGGTCGTCTTGGGCGACTGCACCAGGTCGTCGACTTCCTTCTCGCCGCCGTTGGCCGTCATCTTCGCCGCCAGCGCAGCAATCGCCGGGTCGGCCGGATTGGCGGTGGCGCGGGTCATCAACTCGGCCTTGTCGATGCCGATCTCGACCTTCTTCAGCGCCGCCATGGCCTCGCCGAACTTGAACGCGTCGGCCAGCTTCTTCGCATCGGCCAGGGCCGTGTCGAGCGGCTTCCGCGCCTTGGGGTCGGTGATCGTGGCGACGTGGGTCGTGGTCGCGGTGGCGGCGGTGTCGAACTTGCCGCGCTCGAGGTCGGCCTTGACGGCGGCATCGGCCAGGTCGGTGGCGAGGCGCAGCGCGGCGATCGCCTCGACGCCCGACTTCGCCTTGTTCTTCGCCTTGGCGTCGGCCACGGCCTTGACCACCGGGTCGATCACGCCCTTGAGCAGGGCGGCGCGCGGCAGCGCCTGCAGCGACGCCAGGCGCGCCTCGACGCTCGGCAGGGTCGACTTGAACTGGTTCTGCGCGACCTGGATCGCCTTGGCCTCGATCAGCGCCTTGGCGGCGGCGGCCAGCGGCCCCGCGGCCCCCTTGCCGTCGCTCTTGGCCAGCGCCTTGTCGGCCTTGTCGATCTGCTCCTTGCAGGTCTTCAGGGGGACGGCCGCCTCGGCCGCGAACGGCGCGGCGGCCGCGGCGACCTGGTCGGCTCGCAGCTTCTGCAGCGCCGTCTTCATCGCCGCCACGTCGCCCGGGTTCGCTGCCGCGGCTTCGGCGCCGGCGGCGTTGCCGGCACCGTCGGCCAGGATCTTGGCCGCCGCCATGTCGGCGCGCACCCGCACCACCTCGTTCGACGCCGCCGC
>PLZH01000114.1 GCA_003152055.1 Burkholderiales bacterium | reverse complement strand
GGCGGCGACAGGATCATGTTCGGCCCCGAGATGCGCACCATCGCGCCGCGCCGGTAGGCCTCTCGCGCCACACGCTGGGGAACGTCGCTGCTGCGGGGCACAGGGGTCCGCTTGGCCTTGTCGGAGACCATCTCGATCCCCGTCATCAGACCCTTGCCGCGCACGTTGCCGACGACGCCGAACCTGTGCTCGAATTCGGCCATGCGCGCCTGCAGGTGCGCACCGACGCGGGCGGCATTGCCGGGGATGTCCTGCTCTTCGAGCACGTCGAGCGTGGCGAGTGCCGCCGCCGCGGCGACGGGGTGGCCGCTGTAGGTGTAGCCGTGGGCCACCGTACCCAGCCCGCTCGTATCGGCGAGGAAGGCTTCGGCGACTTTGCGGCTGAGCGCGGTCGCGCCCAGCGGCACGTAGCCTGAGGAGATGCCCTTGGCCAGACACCAGATGTCGGCCTTCACACCCCACAGGCGCGTACCGAACATGGCACCGCTGCGGCCGAAGCCGGTGACCACCTCGTCGGCGATCAGCAGCACATTGTTGCGGTCGCAGACCTCGCGCACCAGCGGCCAGTAGTTGGGCGGCGGCACGATCACGCCGGCCGACCCCTGGATCGGCTCGGCGATGAACGCGGCCACGGTGTCGGCCCCTTGAAACTGAATCTCGCGTTCGAGCAGGTTCGCGCAGACTTTTCCAAGCTCCTCGGGGTCTTGCGAGTAGGGGTTGTGATAGAGCCAGGGCGTGTCGACGTGGAAGCAGCCCGGCATCAACGGCTCGTACATGCGTCGGACGTTGCCCAGGCCGTTGACCGACATGCCGCCGAAATGCACGCCGTGGTAGCCCTGTTTGAGGCTGATGAATTTGGTTCGCTCGGCCTGGCCGTTCAGTTTCCAGTACTGGCGCGCTATCTTTAGAGCGCCTTCGACGGCATCGCTGCCGCCGTTGCCGAACATCACCGCGGCCACGTCGTCGGCCGCCATCATCCTGACGATGCGGGCCGACAGTTCGATCGCACGCGGATGCGTGGTGCCGCGGAAAGTGTTGTAGAACGGCAACTCGTCGAGCTGCGCGACGATGGCATCGCGTACTCGTTTGTTGCTGTGGCCGAGGTTGCTGCTCCACAGACCAGCAATGCCGTCGATCATCTTGTGCCCGTCGACGTCCCAGACCCAGCAACCTTTGCCGCGCACGATGATGTCGGGCTTGTTCTGCTGCATGGCCTTGGGGTGGGCCATCGGGTGAAAGAGGTACTGGGCGTTGTCCTGCCTGAGCTGTTCAATGTCGGACATGTTGGTTTTCCCTGTGTGCGGTATTCAGGCGGGCACGCCCACGATGATGGTCTTGATCTCGGTGTAGTGCAGCAGGCCCTCGATGCCCATCTCCTGGCCGATGCCGCTTTCCTTCCAGCCGCCGAAAGGCAGCTCCGGCTGCGAGACGCCGAAGTGGTTGATGCCGACCATGCCGGCCTCGATCTCCTCACCGAGGCGATGTGCCGTGAGCAGGTCGCGCGTGAAGGCGAAGGCGCCCAGGCCATAGGGCAGCGCGTTGGCCCGCGTGATGGCGTCGTCCAGTGCGTCGAAAGGTTCCACCACCGCAATCGGTCCGAAGGGCTCGATGCGCTGCACCATGCTGTCAACCGGCGCCTCGGCGATCACCGTGGGCTCGAAGAAAAAGCCCGGCCGCTCGACTCGCTTCCCACCACACAACAGACGCGCGCCGCGGCCGACGGCATCGTCGACGAAACGCTCCATCTCCTCGACTCGGCGCTCGTGTATCAGCGGGCCCATCTGTGTCCGGGCATCGAGGCCAGGCCCCAGGCGCAGCGCCTGCGCGCCCTGGCTGAACTGCGCGGCCCATTGCGTATACAGGCTGCGGTGCACGTAGAAGCGAACCGGTGACGCGCACACCTGGCCGGCATTGCGGTACTTGGCCGCCAGCGAGCTCTTGAGCGCGAACGGCAGGTCGGCGTCGGCGCAGACGATCACCGGCGCATGGCCGCCGAGCTCGCCGGTGAAGCGCTTGACGCGTTCGGCGCACAGCTGCCCGAGCCGCTTGCCAACCGCCACCGAGCCGGTCAGCGAAGCCTTGCGGATCGCGTCGTGCGCGATCAGCGTGGACGCGACTTGCGCCGGGTCGCCGCAGACCATGTTCAGCGCCTCGGGCGTCACGCCTGCATCCAGAAAGGCGCGCACGATCAGCATGCAGGTGGCCGGCGTTTCCTCGGCCGGCTTGATGACCACGCTGCAGCCGGCGGCCAGTGCACTGCCGAGCTTGCGCGCCGGCAGGTTGGCAGGGAAGTTCCACGGCGTGAAGGCCGCCACCGGGCCCACCGGTTGGCGGATCACCGACTGCCACAGGATGCCCGCCCCGCGCGGCGGCACCATGCGACCGTACAGGCGTTTGGCCTCTTCGGCCTGGAAATCGATGATGTCTGCCGACAGCGTGACCTCGCGCAGCGCCTCCGCCAGCGGTTTGCCCTGCTCCAGCGTCAGCACCTGGGCAATCTCCTGCGCGCGCTGGCGCAGCAACCCGGCCGCGCTGCGCACGATCGTGCAGCGTTCGTGCGCAGGCTTGCGGCGCCAGATTTGGAAGCCGCGCTCGGCGGCCGCGGCAGCGGCGTTCAGTTCGTCCAGGCCGGCCAGTGGCAACGCGCCCAACGGCGACTCGTCGGCCGGGTTGAAGACCGGCCGCTCGCCACCGGAAGCACGTGGCCGCCACTGGCCGGCCACATGTAGCGCGAGGGCGGGATACTCCATGGCACGGCCTCCGAATTGAAATTCAGGGTTTGGTGTCGGCGACGACACCTTCGCGGGAGAAGAAAACGGGCCGCCTGCCCGACGTGGCCACGACCGATGTCAACGAGAGGCGATCGCCACGCGGCGTGGCCTCGAAGCTGGCACCACCGTCGGTGCTGCGCAGCACGAGCCCGTCGGCGCCGACGGCGAACACGTCTTTGCCTACGTTGGCGAGCGCCGTGATCGACGACTTGCTGCCGCTGTTCAGCCGCGTCCAGGTGCGCCCGTCGTCGGTGCTGCGGAACAGTGAGCCGCGCAGGCCTGCCGCCAGCAGGCTGCCGTCGGCGCCGGCCAGGCCGGTCCAGAACGAGCCGGCATAACCCGTGGGCAGGTAGACCCAGGTCTTGCCCAGGTCGTCAGAGCGCAACAGCGTGCCCTTTTCGGCCGTGGCGAACAGGCGGCCGCGGTTGTCTGCGAACAGCCCGAACAGGTTCAGGTCGGCCTTCTTGGCACCGTCGGGCACGGGCATGGTCACGGTCTGCCAGTGGCCGCCGCCGTCTTCGGTGACCAGGACCAGCGACCACAAGCCCACCGCAACACCGCGCTTCGCATCGAAGAAGTGCACGGCAAACAGCGGCCGGTCGGTGCTGACGTCGCTGCGCTGCACGGCCCAGTTCTCGCCGGCATCGCCGGTATGAAGGATCGTGCCCCAATGGCCGACCGCCCAGCCCTGCCGAGCGTCGACAAAGCTCACGTCGGTGAGCGTCGCGTCGACCGGCACGGCCTTGGCCTGTCGAAAGCTCTTGCCGCTGTCGTCGGACAACAGCACCACGCCATGATCGCCGACTGCAACGATGCGTTCGCCGGCGCGGGCGCTGGCCAGCAGCAGGGCGTGACTGGCATTGGTCACATGCTGCGCCGGCACCAGTGCCAGCAGCGCGGAGGTCGGCGGCTGCGCCATCGGCAGGATCGGCAGCGTGCACAACAGGGCGGTCAGCCAACGCGAATGAAACGACGCGCTCATCGTGATTCGCTCAGTGCTGCAGAAGGCCGGGGGCGCGTACCGCCCGGCGACGCGGGAACAGGCGCTCGAGCCACACGGAAAAGGCGGGCAGCACCGTCATCGCCATCACCATGTTGACCATGAACATGAAGGCGAGCAGCTTGCCCATGTCGGCCTGGAACTTCAGCGCCGAGAACGACCAGGTTGCCACGCCGACGGCCAGCGTGATTGCGGTAAAGATGGTCGCCGTGCCGACCTCGAGGATCGAGTGTTCGAACGCCTTGACGATGTCCTGCCCCTTCGCGAGGTGCAGCTGCAGCCGGTTGTAGATGTAGAACGCGTAGTCGACGCCGATGCCCACCGATAGCACCATCACCGGCAGCGTGGCGACCGTCAGGCCGATTTCCAGCTCCTTCATGAACCAGTAGCCGACGAAGGTGCCGATGGTCAGCGGCAGGCAACACGCGAGCACCGCGCGCAAGTCGCGATAGACGACGAAGACCAGCAGCGCGATCGCCGCGTAGACGTAGAGCATCATCGGCAACTCGCTGTGCTCGACCTCCTCGTTGGTCGCGGCAAGCACGCCCGCGTTGCCGGCGGCGAGCCGGATCTTCACGCCGTCCATCGGCTGCCTGAAGCGGAACTCCTTCACCGCGGCGATGACGCGGTTGATCGTGGTCGCCTTGTGGTCGGTGAGGAAGAGGTGCACGGCAGTCATGCTGCAATCCTTGCGCATCATCCCCGGCACCCGGCTGATCTCGGTGGCGAGCGCGGCGTAGTTGCCCGGATCGATCGGCACCACGGCCATCTTCGGATTGCCCTCGTTGTAGCCCTCGTTGTATTGACGCAGCTGGCTCGCGAACGAGGTGATCGACAGCACACCGTCCACCGGCTGCATCGCCCACGCGAAGCGATCCTGGTAGATGCCGATAGCGACGTTTTCACAACTGTCCGGCGGCGCCTCGAAGACGACGGTCAACCAATCGAGGCCGGTGTCGTAGTGGGTCGAAATCGACACCGCATCGCGATTGAAGCGCGCGTCGGCGCGCAGTTCGGGCGCACCCGGTTGCAGCGTGCCGATGACCCGGTCACGACTTTGCCAGACGGCGGTGGCGAAGACGACGGCGGTGATCGCCAGCACCACCAGCGCGTTGCGCGGCTCGGCGACGCGGGCCAGCGCACGCAGCCAATGGGCGCGCTGGTCGCGCTTGATCACGGCGCGCTCGGCATAGCTCGCGTCGAACTTGAAGTACGACGCGGCCAGGGGCAGCATCACGAGGTTGGTGACGATCTTGTACGCCACACCCAGCGAGGCGGTGATGGCGAGCTCGCGCACCATCGGGATCGGAATCAGCAGCAGCGTGTTGAACGAGACGAAGGCTGTCACCAGCGCCAGGGTGCCGGGGATCAGCAGGCCGCTGAAGCTGTCGCGGCAGGCGTCGTAGGTGGAGCGCCCGTGCGATATCTGGCGCACGATGAAGTTGATCTGCTGCACGCCGTGCGACACGCCGATCGCGAACACCAGGAACGGCACCAGCACCGCGAGCGGGTCGAGCCCGTAGTGCATCAGCCTGAGCGTGCCGAACTGCCACACCAGCGAGGTGAGAGAGCACACCAGGGTCAGCACCGTAAAGCGCACCGAGTGGCAGTACCAGTACACCGCCGCCGCGGTCAGCAGCAGCGCGACGAGGCAGAACTCGAGAACGGCCGAGGCACCGTCGGCGATGTCGCCGATCTGCTTGGCGAAGCCGATGATCTGGATCTCGTAGCCCTGGTCCTCGAACCTGGCGCGGATCTGTTCCTCGAGCACGCGGTTGTAGGCAACGTAGTCGATGTGCACGCCGTTCCTGTCGTACTCGTTGATCTCGGCGGTGATCATCGCGCTGGTCTGGTCGCGNNGCCACCAGCGTGCCCACGTAGCCGGCGAGCGCCGTCGTGCGGGCGATGCCCGCGATCGTCTCGTCGTCGAGCTTGTCGGGCGTGACCGTGCCAGAGATGATGGGATCGGCGCGAAAGCCCTCCTCGGTGATCTCGTTGACGAATGAGTTCGGCGTCCACAAGGATTGCACGCTGCCGCGCGATACGCCGGGAAGGAACATCACGGCTTGCGTCACGTCGTACAGGCGTGTGAGGCCACTCCGGGTCCAGATCTTGCCGTTGCGCGCCCGCACGACTATTGTCAGCCGGTTGGCGCCGAGCAGGTCGTCGCGGTACTGCTTGAAGGTGTCGATGTACTCATGGCCGACCGGCATCTGCTTCTCGAAGCCGGCGTCCATGCGCAGCTGTAGCGCGAACCAGCCCATCACTGCTGTCAGTGCGACCAGCACACCGATCACGACGGCGCGGTGGTGGAACAGCACCGTCTCCAGCCACTGCAAACTGCGCAGCAGCATCGACGTGTCGGAGCGTGCGAGCGAGGAATCGGTGGATGGCGTCATGGCCGGCTTGGTGTGCAAGTGTCGCGTGAAGGCGCGAACGCGCTCCCGCGCGGCGGGAGCGCTGGCGCGAGACTGCTCACCCAGGCCCGCGTGTAGGCTCGATCAGAAGTTGCGCGACAGCACGGCGCCGAAAAATGCGCGGTCGCCCAGGGGCTGATCGAATGGCGACGATCCGCCCCAGAACTTCGCGTAGTTCATCGCGAACTGCCAGGTGGCCGGATTTCGGATGAAGCTGACGGTCAGATTGGCCGACTTCGCGCCCTGCATGAAAAGTCCCGAGAGGTTGGGCGTGCGCCCCGAAATAGCCTGGAGATAGTAGATCTCCGGGACCACCTGCCAGCCCGGGAGCACGGTGCCGTCATAGACCCAGCTGAAGTCGAAGTTGATGCCCGACGAGGTCTTCGTGCCCACCGCCACGGGTGCGGCTGTTGGATCGGTCTCCTGCCCCCAACCCCAACCACCGGCGGTGATGAGGTCCGGGCCGTAGTTCTGCTTGAGGTTCGGATAGTGAATCACTACCAGCTCCGACAACAGCGTGGCCGTGTCGGCACCCAGCACCTTGAGGATGCCGCCGCCGGTGCTGGGCGTCAGGCTGAGCAGGCCGGTGAGGTGCCACTGCAGCCGCTCCTCATCGACCCAGCAGTTGCCGTTTTGCGAACTGCAGCCGCTCGTGGCGGAGTTCAGTGCCACGGCATCCTTGGGTCGGTAGGACAGCTCGGTGCCGATCGCCCAGTCACCCAGCGGGAAGTTGGCGCTGACGCCGAAAAGCCGGCGGTCCTCGGGATAGGTCCAGCCGACCACACCGGTGTTGTGGATGTTGGTGCTAAACTGCGGCGCCTTGTCGTGGTAGTTCATCGCGTACGCGCCGAGGTTGAGCTGTGTCCCCTCCGGCTGGTAGCGCAAGGCAGCACCCCATTGGCCGCCGTTGCGTGCCTTGACTTCGGCCAGACCGTATGCGTCATGACCCTTGCCCAGGCCGTTGACGACCGACCAATAGCTGCCGGTGGGCGGAAAGTAGCTCGCGTTCCAGTTCGTCTGCACATAGGCTTCGAAATTGAGGCCATGACCCAGGCCCGTGGCAAAGCTGACCATCGGCGCGGGCAGCACCGCCTCCTTCAACTGCGTGCCCGGTTGCGACAGCCGCATGATGTCCACCGCGTTGGTGCTGTTGATGCCACCCGGCAGGAACAGGCTCTCGCCCCAGCTGACCACCTGGTTGCCCACGCGGACGCGCGCTTGCTGATCGCCCAGCACAAAGCTCTTGCTGACCCACAGGTCGAGCAGCCGTGCCTTGAAGCGGAGGTCATTGCGTGCATCGTCGGACAGCCCGTTGACGACCGCCGGCGGCGGCGGCGTGGTCGCACTGGTGATGCCGGTGGTTTGGGCGGCGGCGAAGTCCCGCACCCAGTTCACGCGCCCCAGGAAGGTGAAGTCGCTCGGCATCTTGAGCAGCAACTCGTGGCTGCCCTTGAGATATTCGGTGAAGAGATCGCCCCGAGCGTAGTTGAGGTTGCCCTGATCGCCGAGCAACGACGACGGCGCGAGGCAACCGGCCGGCGCGTCGCTGCCCGTCGCACCCTGGGTGAGGAGGCTGCAGCTCGGCCCCTGGGCGCGTATGCCCATGCCCGCGGAGATCGTCGAGTCGAAGTTGCCGCGGATGTTCTCGGTTTCAAAGGTGAAGGCCTGCGCGCCGCCGATGCAGGCGCAGAGGGCGGCCAAGGCGGCCGATTTGAAAACGGCTCGTGCTTTGTTCATGGAAGGGTCTCCCTAGTGGTTCTGGTTCTGGTTCTGGTCATGCGCAGGCCACTCACCGATCGCTGATCGCGCGCAGGTTCTCGGAGGTGTAGAACCCGGGCTTCATGCGCGGGTTGTTGCCGGGCTCGGTGATCCAGTGCACGTCGCTGCCGGTACCGGCAGCGTGCATGTCGAACACGTAGCGGCCTTCGTTCAGGTTGTACTGCACGAAGGCCGAGACGTCGCAGGTGCCGGTCTCGTACACCGGGATCAGAAAGCCCTCGCGCACTTTGGCCAGCTTGCCCTGGGCGTCGTAGTCATCGGCGAGAACCAGATTCCAGCTGTCTTCGTCGAGAAAGAAGGTGCGCTTCGGAGCTGTGTGGCGCATGCCCTTCTTGACGGTGGCCTCGATCACCCACACACGGTGCAGCTCGTAGCGGCGCTGGCCGGGGTCGATGAAGTCGGGCTTGGCGATGTCCTCGAACCTGGCGCTGAAGTTGTAGGCGCCGAACGAGTTGTAGGGCACGTACAGCTCCTTCTTGCCGGCGAGCTTCCAGTCGAAGCGGTCGATCGTGCCGTTGAAGACGAAGGGCTCGTCGAGCGTGTACTGGTTCTCCATGCCGATCTGCGGCGAGTCGTACGAGTACGTCGGCATGCGGCGCACGCGGCGCTGGCCGGGGAAGTAGTAGAAGGTCTCGCTTCCGGGTTGGTCGAGGAAGTAGGAAATTGCCAGCGCCTGGCCGGCCAGCGCCGTTGGCGAGTTGTAGGCGAAGTAGGCGAAGTACTCCACCGGAGGCAGCTTCGATAGCAGCGTCGAGCCCTTGACACCCCAGGGCATGTAGGCCGTGAACTCCTGGCCGGCGCGGATCCATTCGCTGCTGCCCTTGCGCGGGGACACCGAGGTCACGACGTTCTTGTAATCGATACCCACGCCGTGGTAGCGCATCTTGCTGTTCCACATCGCTTCGGTGCCGTTGTCGGGCATCGGGAACGGGAAGCCGGGCACGATGGCCTCCTCGAGGCCCCAGCCATCGGCGCCGAGCTTGGCCGTGCCGACGTTCTTCTTGGTGTTCTCGGCCACGAAGGCGGGCACGCCGCAGGTGCGCCGCGTCGGGTACACGTCCATGCGGTAACCCTTGATCTGTTTAAGCAACGCCAGCTGGCCGGCCGAGAGCTTGTCGGCGTATTTGTCGGCGTTCGACGCGTCGATCGTGAGCGTCGACTTGTCGGCCTTGTACTTGAAGTGGTCGCCGCGCAGCTGGCCGAACGACCAGCCCGTCTGCTGCGCCTCGTTGCCGGACCAAACCGGGATGCTGCCGTCCTTGTTGGCGCCCGGCTCGGCGCCGGCGGGTGTGAGCTCCGCCCCCAGCCTGGACGCATCGGCGGCATGTGCGCCGGGGCTTGCAGCCAGTGCCAGCAGGGCATAAATCAATGAGCAGGTCAGAGTCTGGGGTGTTTGGCGGGTCACGGTATCTCCTTCAGAGGCGATGCAGATCGGTCGGTCCCCGGCGCGCAGCTTCAGACCTGGGCCGGGGACCCGCTCGAGCAAGAATGGTAGGCGGGGCGGTGGCCTTGGCGTTATCCGAATTCGGCAGCATTGCCATCGCCGCGGAGCGACTGCGGCGCGCCCCCGCCCGGGCAGTCACTGTTGCCGGAACCGGATAGTGTGCTGCACGCGCGGCGGCCTAAGATGCGTGCTCGAGTGGGTCCCCCGGCCCGCGAATCGGAGCCTTCGCATGAGCGTTTGTTTTCGCATCCACCCGGCGCGTCTGGCCCCCTGGAGCTTGGCAGTCACACTGGCCGTGGCCCTCGTGCCGGTGGCGCGCGCCGAGTTGCCGGTGGAGCAACTGACGATGGCAAAGCTGCCGCCGGTCGACCCCTACCGGATCTACGTGGGCGATCCGGCGATGGCGCATCTGGTCGATGGCCGTACGCACGTCGTCGACGGCGCGCACATGCGCTACCTCGGCATGCTGGGCACGGGCTTCGCCGCCGCGACGGCACTGTCGCGCGACCGTCAGACGATCTTCGTCGCCACCACCTATCACAGCCGTCTGCAGCGTGGCACGCGCACCGACGTGGTGGAGGTCTATCGCGCAGACGACCTCAGCTTCCAGTACGAAATCGAGATTCCTCCCAAACGCGTTGAAAGCCTGCCGATGCGCGCCTTGCTGGCCATCAGCGCGGACAACCGCTTCCTGCTGGTACAAAACGCCACACCGGCGACCTCGGTCACCGTCGTCGATTTGCAGGCCAGACGCGCCGTCGCCGAAGTGCCGACGCCGGGCTGCTACGGTGTCGTCCCGTGGCCGAGCCAACCGCGGCGCTTCTCGTCGGTGTGCGGCGATGGCACGTTCGCCACCTTCGAACTCGACGACAACGGCGCGCTCGCGTCGAGCGGCGTCATCGAACCGTTTTTCGACGCCGACAAGGATCCCGTCTTCATCCACTACGAGCTGGTCGGCGACCGGCTCACTTTCGTCTCCTATCACGGCGAGGTCTACAACCTCGAGCTGACCGGCGCCAAGCCGACCGCGGCCAAGCCCTGGTCGATGCTCGATGCTGCCGCGCGCAAGCAGGGCTGGCGTCCCGGTGGCTATCAGCTGTTCGCGATCGAGCCACGCAGCGAGCGCCTGTACGTCGGCATGCACGACAAGGGCGCCGAGGGCACGCAGAAGAATCCGGCCAAGGAGATTTGGGTCTTCGACTTGAAGAAGCAGGCCCGCATCGCGCGCATGCCGGGCCAGAGGGCGGTGTCGATGAACATCGCGCGGACCGCGACACCACAGCTGTTCGTGCTCAGCGGCGCCGACAACCGCCTCCTGTCGTTCGACCTGAGCGGCCCGAAGTCACCGGCCAAACCGCTCGCGCGCTCCGAGCCCGTCGGTGAAACGCCGGTGTTCCTGGGGATGCAATGATGGACATCCTGCCCGCCGTCGATCCGGTCTTCGCTTATGCCGCCGCCGCGGGCATCGGCGCCGTGTTCCTGATCGGTGCCATCGAGAAGCTGCGCGAGCCGGGGTTGTTTCGCGACGCCGTCGAGGACTACCAACTGCTGCCCGCCGGCGCGGTGCCGCTGGTCGCGCGCACGCTGCCGCTGCTCGAAGGAATGGCGGGCGCGCTGTTGCTGCCCACCGCCACGCGAGCGCTCGGCGCACTGCTGGCGCTCGCCTTGCTGCTCGTGGTCACGGCGGCGATCGCGATCAATCTGCTGCGCGGTCGCGACCGCATTGATTGCGGCTGCGGCGGCAATCTCCACACGCCGTTGGGCATGGGCCTGGTCCTGCGCAACTCCGTGCTGATGCTGCTCGTGCTCGCGGCGGCCGCACCGCCGACGGCCCGCGCTGCCGTCTGGCTCGACTTCGTCGCTGTCGGTTTCGCCACCTTGTTCCTGCTCGGCCTGTACTTCCTCGCCAATGCCATGCTGAGTCACCACTCCCATCTGCTCGACCTGAGGAACTCGCCATGAAGGAAGCCCTGATCGTTTCCAACGTGCTGCTCTGGCTTGCCGTGATGGCGCTGCTGGTGGTGGTGATCGCCCTATCGCGCCAGATCGGCATCCTCTACGAACGCATCGCGCCGATGGGTGCGCTGATGATGGACAGCGGTCCGAAGATCGGCGAGGCGGCGCCCGTCTTCCAATTGCCCACGCTCGGCGGAGGCGGTCTGCAACTCGGCGCACCGGGGTCGCGCAGCACGCTGCTGTTCTTCCTGTCGCCCACCTGCCCGGTGTGCAAGAAGCTGCTGCCGATCCTGAAGTCGGTGAAGAAGGCTGAAGGCGACAAGCTCGATGTGGTGCTCGCCTCCGACGGCAACCCGCCCGAGCATGAAGAGTTCCGCCGCCGTGCCGAACTGGGCGCCTTCGCCTATGTGCTGTCGGCCGAGCTGGGAATGCGCTACCACGTGAGCAAGCTGCCCTATGCGGTGCTGATCGACGAGGCCGGACGCGTGCGCGCCAAGGGCCTGGTGAACTCGCGCGAACAACTCGACAGCCTGTTCGCTGCGCGCGAACTCGGCGTCGCATCGGTACAGGACTACCTCGATCCATCCCGTTTCGCCAAGGAGCAGGCATGAAGCGATTGCTCGACTTTATCGACGAACTGACCGAACGACGCGTCCGCGCGCTGGCCAGCAGTACCTCGCGCCGCAGCGCGCTGGTCAAGGTCGGCAAGCTGATGGTAGCCGGTGCCTTCACGTTGCCGGTGTTGCCCTTCGACCGTACGTCGCAGGCCCATGCCGCCGGCACCCACGGCGGCGGCAAGCCGGCCGGCAAGGCCGAGCCAAAAGTGACCGATTGCGACTATTGGCGCTACTGCTCGGTCGATGGCTTCCTTTGTTCGTGCTGCGGCGGCAGCGCCGCCACCTGTCCGCCGGGTACCAGCATCTCGAAGGTAGCCTGGGTCGGTACCTGCCACAACCCCGCCGACGGCAAGGATTACCTCGTCAGCTACAACGACTGCTGCGGCAAGACAAGCTGCGGGCGCTGCTTCTGCAACACCAACTACGGCGATCGCCCGGGCTATCGCATGGGCGTGCACAACGACGTCAATTGGTGCATGGCCAACGACAGCTCGGTCTATCACTGCACGACGTCGGTGATCGTCGGCGTGGCGGAGTCGGGATGATGGCAAAGGCGACTCGGCACGTGCTCATGGCGATGCTGCCGGCACTGATGGTCGGCGCTGCACCCGCTGCACCCGCTGCCCTGCCGGCCGGGCTCGCCGTATTCGACAAGCAATGCGTGGCCTGCCACCAAGCCGGCGGCAGCGGCATGGCCGGCCTGGCGCCGGCACTGGCGGGCGCGCTCGCGCCGCTGCTGGGCACAGACGACGGCCGCCGTTACGTAGCGCAGGTGCTGATCCATGGCCTGAGCGGACGCATCGTCTCGCAGGGCCATGTGTTCATGGGAGCGATGCCCAGCCAGTCAGCGCTGTCCGATGCCGAACTCGCCGACGTGACCAACTATCTCGCGCGCGATCTCAATGGCGCCAAGGCATCAATGTTCAGTGCCGACGACTTCGTTCGCGCGCGCTCGGCCAAACTCACGCACAAAGATCTGCGAGAGATGAGAGAGCGGGTGCTGAAATGAAGTGCCACCCACTGCCCTCACGCTTGGCTACAGCCATGCTGGCCCTGCTGTGGGGCGCTGGCAGCGCGGCCGCACCAGCCGAGGAGGCGGCGCGGGCACGGACGAATTTCATCCACCACTGCACCGGCTGCCATCTCGCCGACGGCAGCGGCGCGCCGAGCAAGGGCATCCCCTCAATGCGCAACACGCTGAGCCAGTTCCTGAAGGTGACGGGTGGGCGGGAGTTCATCGTTCAGGTGCCCGGCGTCATGAACTCGTCGCTGAACGATCACGACATCGCCGGCCTGATGAACTGGCTGCTTCCGTACGTGTCGCCCGGCGTCGTGCCGCCCGACATGCCGCCGTACACGACCGAAGAGATCGCCCGCCTGCGTAAGAGCCGCCCGGTCGACGTGTTCGCCAAGCGACTGCAACTGGTTGCTGAGATGCGCAAGGCCGGAATCACGATTGACGCGCAATCTCGCGACTGACCACGGCCCCTGCCGGGAGATCTCCATGGATTCAACGCCTGTCGACCGCCCCACGTTTGTCGAGCAAGTAGCCGCCGTGGTGCTGTCCACCACCGGCGTGGGCGCACGGGCGTAGGTGCGTAGCGGCTCCGCCAACCGTACGGCCCCACAGCACCTCGTTTGCCGGCAACACGCGGCTGCGCTCTGGCAATCGGGCTCGCCCTCACGCACACGTGGGCGCCGATGCGACGACGAGCGCAGCCGCGGACTTCTGCGCGTCGGCTTGGCCGCGCGGATCAGTCGTGGCCGCCGTCCAGCGCAGCGCGCGCTACGGTTGAAGCAGTCACCATCGCCGGAACCAGCGCCATCAGATCGCGCATCAACTTGGCGGTCGAGTTCACGCCCAGTTTCTCGCGCATGCTACGCAGCTGGTGGTCGATTGTCGAAGCCGAGCGGTCGAGCCGGCGCGCGATCTCCTTGTAATTGCAACCTGCAAGGACCAGTCGCGCGACTCGCAACTCTGCAGGAGTCAGGCCGCGGCATTTTTCAGCGTCTCTCGCCGGACCGAAGGCCTTCGCGGCCTGTCCGTTCTCGACGGCAAACCGGCGAGACGCGGCGAGGATCGGCGCGATGACATCGCGCGCCACGCTGTCGAACTGCCGGCAGTCATCAACGCGCCATGTCTCTACCGCCGATACCGCGTCGACGCACAGCAGCCCGACATCGCGCCCGCCGTCACGCAGCGCGACGGCCAGCTTGCGGCCGGTGCCTGCGGCTAGCAACGCAGCGCGCAGGCCCGGCCCCAAGCGGCGATCGCGCCGTACGTCGTCAATCACCACCACGCAGGGCGACTCCCAGACGCCAGCGATGCCAGGATCGCGGGCATCCATCGCAGCGCCGAGCACTCTCGACAGCACGACGCCGGCGCGCACGAGTTCGAACGTCGGCCGGTAGCAAATCTCCTGCGCGCTCGAAAACCCCGCGTCGATGCGATCGGCGCCAGTCACCGACATCAGCCACCGGGCGCAGGCCTCCCAGCAGGACTGCGGCTCGTCAAGGTAAAGCAGCATTTCGGCAGCGAGGTCGCGCCCATGTCGCCCTTCACTCTTGACGCGGCCGGACAAAATGCGGTCACGCAGGCAGCGCTGCGCGGCGAGCAATTCGGAAGGATCGACCGATGGATTCACTCTCGACTCACTTCTGCGTTCCAGCCGGCCAACTCGGCCGGCCAGCGATGGAGAACGCGTTGGTCAACAGATTCAGGGGCTCGCCGCTGCGCGGTCGCCAGCCTGACAGTCTGACATATCGGTGCAAGCGGGTCGAAGCCGACCTCGGTAAACGTAGGACAAAGCAAATGTGTCCCATTCGTGCAGGTAAATGTGTCTCGCTGTCACGACCCGCATTTGCGCAGCCGCAATTCCGTGGCGCGCGCCGCTCCCGCTGCGGGATCCTCGTCTTAGCAAAGAATTCCCCAAGCGCGACCAGGCACGCGCCTTCTTCGACCAGACGCTCAACTTCTGCAACGACGCCGGCTTCAGCCCGACCATCCGCTGCGAGGCGGGCACTGTGTTCGGCGTCCTCAACATGGTCGCGGCCGGCGTCGGCGTGGCGATCGTCCCGGCCTCGTGCGCAAGCGCCGCCGGGCCAGACATCGTCATGCGCCGTCTCGCGGCGATACCGCGCGAAGGCGCGCTTCTGTTGGTGACGCGGCGGGTCGACCGCGACCCCGTGTCACCTTGCTGGTGACAGCCGTCCGGCGCGCCTTTGCAGGGCTGCGCCGCCTGGTCAATGCCAAGCTGGCAGCGGCTGCGCCGTGACGGGCCACGGGCCGCGCGGGCGCCGTGCCTCGGCTATCGCGCCTGCGACCGGGATCCGCGATCGCGCGAGGCCGCACGCAGGGCGACCGGCAGGAAGCCGACCAGGGCGTGCAGCAGCGGCGGCAGAAGATGGCTCATCGCCATCTCGGTGATTCCGTACAACACCGGCGTGCTGGGAATCCTCGCGAAGGCAGTCCTGGTCTTGGTTGCATTGCGAAGATGCCAGCGCGCCCTGTTTCGCAATGAGCGCTACAGGTTCAGCACGCTTCGATGGGGCGTTCCCATCCTGGCGCTTGTCGCGTTGGGCGAGCTGATGAAGGTTCTGGCGTAGAAGAAGGACTCGGGCCTGAGACCTCGTTCGTGCCCTCGACAGGCACCGACCGGAAGCGCGGCAATGCTCGGTTATGCCGCTCGCCTCAACCCTTCGCTTGCGAATCCTATTGCTTCGACGATGGTCGGCTTTCGCTCCACCGGTCGAGGTCGACCCGGCGCCAGCCCACGGCTCGGCCCGCCAGCTTGACGGGCGAGGGGAAGCTTTGTTCAGCGATGAGGCGATAGATCGTTGAGCGAGCAAGGCCCGTTCTTCGAGTGACCGAAGGCATGCGAAGAAACTCGACTCCCTCGGTGTTGAGGGGCGGTGTAGCGTGCGGCGGATCGATTTGGAGCATGGCGAACGGTGCGGGTGGTGTCATCACTGTAAGCACAGACGAGTCGGTCCGCTGCGATGAAATTTCGGGAAAAATCATCGCACTGGCGTCGGCCGTCAGCAATGTTGCGAAGCCATTAGCGCGTCGGGCACCGTCATTGCGTGGTCAGGCTCGATATCGGATCGAGCGGACTACTCTTGCCTTTAGACGGCGACACTCGTCTCGTCCGGTCGGTGCCATGCTGCTTGACGCTGTCCACTTGCCTTTGACGCGCCGCAAGACGGATTGCCGTCGCAGCATCGCGGAAGCGACGCGTCGGGCCAGACCACTTCGGAGAGGGCTTTTAGAGCAGCAATATCGCCGCGGAGCAGGCCGCCGCCGTCACGACGATGGCCGCTGTCAACAGCCGTCCCCACCTGGAGGGTTCCAATGGTGTGCTGGGGTGCTCGTCGGTAAGGGACGAGCCGGAGTCTACGAAGGGGCTACGCATTGCAGGCTGGCGTGAGCACGAATCAGGCCCGCAGTGAATGAGGAATTTGTCTTTCGACAGGGTCGCGAGCCATCCGGCAGCTAACAAACATGTGCGCCATTTGATCCCAGGCCGTTGCGATCACCGTGCCGGCGCCGGCAAGCTGACCGCNNCGCGCGCTCGCTCTTGCTGGCCGCCGTGCCGCAAGACAAGAGTGGCCGGTACCGCAACCGGAGCTGGAAAGGGCTCGACCTTTCTCGCCGGAGCGAGAAGATGCGCCTTTGCATTCGGCCCTCGAGCTGCTTTGTGGCGCACTGCCGATACTGCAGACACCAGTCTCAGGCAACATCAATTCAACCCGATCTGCAGCGACGAGATCGCCGACGACCGAGCGAACTTGGGTGCTTGGGTTCGCGGGGTGAGACGTCACCCAAGGCGCGTCACGCCTATGGGGATTTCGTTCCGCTCGTCCATCAAAGGCTCAAGCGGTACCAAGGCATTCCGTCCGAAAGTGGCACCAGAGTGGCACCAGC
>PLZH01000261.1 GCA_003152055.1 Burkholderiales bacterium | reverse complement strand
CGGCAGATCCGTTGTCCAAGGAGACGGGCGGATTCTGGCGAAGGCAGAGCCGAACCGCGGCATCGTTGCGGCCAGCGCTGCAGCGCCGGCCATCTTGAAAAAGCTACGTCGGTCGGCGGTCATTAGGACCTCGATAGTGAACGTGCCTGCGGCATCTGCTCGCGTTTGGCGTTGGGTCACCCACAGAGTTATAGGGTTCATGAAGGCAGACGGCTTCCAGATCATGAGTAAATTGGAGCCGTTGATCAGAATGCTGAAAGCGCCCAGCCTGCCGCCGCTGCGAGCCCTACCACGACCACCGGGGACACATGTGCATAGACGAGCAATCCGAACGCAGCCAGTGCCAGACCGAAATCGGCGTGCGAATGGATCGCGCTGGTCCAGACGGGGTCGTACAGCGCCGACAACAAAATGCCGACCACACCGGCGTTGATCCCGCCCATCGCCGACTGGACAGAATCGCGCTGGCGCAAAGCATCCCAGAACGGCAAGGCACCGATGACGAGAAGGAAAGCTGGCAGAAATATCGCGACCAGAAACACGACGCCGCCGATCCAGCCGGTCAAGGGCCCGTGCATCACGCCGCCGAGATACGCCGCGAACGTGAACAGCGGTCCGGGGACCGCCTGCGCCGCGCCGTAGCCGGCCAGGAAGTCCGCGTTGCTCACCACTCCTCCCGGAACCACGACGGACTGCAGCAGCGGCAGGACGACGTGACCACCGCCGAACACGAGGGCGCCCGATCGATAGAAGCCATTCAGCAGGTTCAGCAGCGGCGAGCCTGCGGCAGCGGCCACCAGCGGCAGACCCAGCAGCAGTACAAAGAAGAGCGTCAGGGCCACCCATCCGGCCCGCTTCGACACGCCGAACTGCTGATGCTCGCTGGGTTCCTGATGCGGCAGCCTCAGGAATCTCCAGCCCAGCAACCCGGACACCACGATCGCAGCGATCTGGCCGATCGCCGAGGGGAGCACCAACGTCAGCAAGGCGGTAAAGATTGCGAGCCCGGCCCGCGGCCTGTCGGGACACAAGTTCTTCCCCATGCCCCAGACGGCTTGGGCGACGATGGCCACTGCGACGACCTTGAGACCATGGATGGCGCCGGAGTTTGCAAGGTCACCGTACTGCGAAATACCGTAGGCGAACAGAACCAAGGCGATCGCCGAGGGCAGCGTAAATCCCGCCCACGCCGCCAGCGAACCGAGCCAACCTGCGCGTGACAAGCCGAGCGCCATGCCAACCTGGCTGCTCGCCGGACCGGGCAGGAACTGGCACAAGGCGACGAGGTCGGAATAGCTGCGATCGTCCATCCAGCGACGCCGCTCGACGAACTCTGTGCGGAAGTAGCCGAGATGTGCGATCGGACCGCCGAACGAGGTCAGACCGAGTTTGAGGAACACCAGGAACACGCTCCACGCAGAAGAACGTCCCGACCCGTCGACTGGCGGTAAAGCGGCGGCGGCCTGGGACATGCGCTATTAGATGGAAGTGAGCGTCCTGATCGTAGTCGTCGTAACTGCCGCAGGCCGCGTCTGCGCGTCCTTGAGACCAAAGCACAGAAGCCCCCATGTACTGGACCTGCTCACGCAGAAGTGTCTCAAAGAAGGCAAATAAGATGGAGCTCGCGCGCTATTGGTCCACCTGCGTGTCGCTCGAGGCTGTTTGACGCCGCTTGACGACGAGCACGGCGCCGTGTCTGACGGCTCCGCGTGAAGAATGCTGTTGCTTTTAGCGCAGAGGCCCGCATTCAGGGGGTGTCGCGCAGATACACAGCGGCCATAGAGTGGGCGAATGGACCGCATTCCCGACTACACCGTACTCGCCCGGCCGGGCAGGTCGCGGGTGAGTCAATGGCAGGCCAGCGCGAGCCACGCGCACCCGTCGCGCCGCTCGATGTACCAGCGCGCGATGGGCGATTCGTTCGACGGACTCGCTCCGGCCGTCAAGCGGTTTCATCAACTCTCGGGCTCTTGCGCGCTGCGCGGTTGGGTCGAGACCCAAAAGCCCGCGTCCTTCCTGGCCAGGTTGATGGCTCGCGCGCTGGGCACACCTCGTGAGGCCGGCAAGGGGCCCCTTCGGCTCAAGCTCGACGCCGCCGCCGTAACGGAGACCTGGACTCGCCGATTTCCCCGTAAGACCATGGTTTCGCGCCTGGAGCTGAACGGGGCGGAAGTCGATGAAGTGCTCGGACCCGCCCGACTGAGCTTTGCGCTCGTCTCCGAGGGCACCAAGCTGGTGATGCACTTGCGCAAGGTGCGTCTTTTCGGCATTTCCTGCCCAAGTTGGCTGATGCCAAGCGTCGTTGCCGAGGAAATCGGCGAGGGCGACCTTCTGCACTTTCGGTCAGAAGCGCGTTTGCCCCTCATCGGCGTCATCGCCAGCTACCACGGGCATTTCGTCATCCCGAGATAGGGCGAGCCGTACGTCCTAGTCGTAGCCGCTCAGTCGCGCGCGGGAACTACTATCCCTCGGGGCCTTAAACGGCCTTGATGTACTTCGGCGCCTGCGGATGGCTCTCGAAACCACCGTACGTTACGGACGACGGGTAATACTCCGCGCCGAACTGCACCTTCCCGGCGGCCTCCGGACCCGCCTCACTTGCAATGAAGGCGAGCATCAAGTCGATGCCAGCGGACACTCCTGCCGATGACCAGATGTTGCCGTCGTGAACGAAGCGCTCCTCGACGACCGTGACGTCGCCGAGTGCGCGCAGTCGTTCTAGGGAACCCCAATGGGTTGTCGCGCGCTTGCCCGACAGCAGACCTGCGGCGTGAAGCACGAAAGACCCGGTGCAGACCGACAGCACCGCCTTGCAGTTTATTGCTTGATTCGCAACGAACGAGATGAGTGAGGGGTTGTTCACCTCTTGCCGCGTTCCCTGTCCTCCCGGCACAAGCAAGTAGTCCAGCACCGGACAGTCGGCGAAAGAGACATGTGGATTGACTGACAGTCCCTTCGCACAAGCAACGGGTTCGAGCGACTGGGCCACGACGAGGCAGCGCTTCGGACCGTCTGCGACCTTGCTCCACATGGAGAGCATTTCCCACGGACCGACGAAGTCGAGCTCCTCGACTTGATTGAAGACGAGGACGCCGAAGGTCACTGTGGGCCCTCCATGTTGGGCAAGGGCGGCGCTACGGGAGGCGCGCCGCGCCCTCCTGGAAAGGGACGTCTCCTAACCTGCAGCAACCCGGCAAATGTGAGCGTTACGCATGCTGGACGCTCCAGCTCGTGGACGTGGAGAACGTACCCGCGAGCATTGGCCTCTTCCCATACCGGAAGCCGTGGACAGGAAGTACGCCAAGCGTCGATGACCTCGGAGTAAGGGCGTGGGCGAGGTCCAATCCACTCAAGCAGGTCCAATATGAGCGGCTCGACTGGGTCGGACATGTAA
>PLZH01000177.1 GCA_003152055.1 Burkholderiales bacterium | reverse complement strand
CCTGCTTGCGGACAATCTGAGAATTCGAGAAGTTGTCCATCGAGGAAGATTGTGCCGGGCGCTCCACCGCGTTCATCACGCGCCCAATCAGACGCACATTCCTTGCACTCTGATCGTTAGCCTGTTGATAGGGCAGGTCGCCGAATCGTTCCTGACCGTCTGGAATGCCTGCCTGTCCCCTTCAGACCCAGCGCCAACTTCCAAGGGATCCCAGGTCGCCGTCGCCGGGCGGCCGCCGTGACCTGGGTCGCAGGCCCGAGCAGCATCTGCAGGAGCGACACGGTGTCGGCAAGGGCTTCGGCCTCGATGCGACGACTCCCGGTCGGCCTCGAACCGGAACGACGATGGTCGGAGAGGGAAACCTACTTCCACGCAAAGAATGGCTGGTCGAAATGCGCGACCCGCGTGTGCTGGCCGAGCAGGCAAACCTCGCGGAACTGGTACAGGAAAGCCGCCGTTGGTGCTGCAATCCAGCTCTCGCCCACCGGCATCCGCAACACAGGATGCTCTGCTCCGCGCACGTGGTTCAGCAGCGGCGCATCGGCGCGAAGGAACTCTGTGACCGGGATGCGATGAATGCTGGCGACTTCGGCCTCCTGTGGCACAGCCTCGCGTGCGGCGGCCGCCCACACCACGACCGGCGTGATGACATAGCCCGAGCGGGTGGAATAGTCGTCCAGCCGGCCAAGCACGGCAGAGCCGTCGAGTACAAGGTTCACTTCCTCGCGGAGTTCGCGCAGCGCCGCCGCCTCGGGCGTTTCGCCCGTGTCGATCCGACCGCCCGGCAACGCCCATTGGCCGGCGTGGCTGCTCAGGGTTTTGGCGCGCCGGGTGACCAGCAGCGCGGGGGCGTCGCTCCAGTGCGAGTGCTGGGGCAGGCCGGCGAGGTCGGCGCCATGGCCCTGCTCGGTCACGGCCACGGCGACGGCGGCGCGGCGGTGCCCCTTGCGGTCCTGCGGTCGGACGTCAAAACCGCCCAGTCGCTCCCGCAGCATGTGTTCCAGGCCCGGGCTGCAAGGTGTCATGGGGGAAAGCATAGGCGTTCGAGGGGTAGCGCGCTTCGCGAACGCAATCTGCTCGTCAGTGAACTTGCTTCTTTTCACGACATGCTCCTGACCCTCGTCGGGCCATCGTCATGCCGGTCGTTCTGTTACCAAACGGTCCGAAATCCTGGGACAGGGGCAGCTCCTGATGTAGGCTTTCCGAGGCCGCCTTCATCCATCGCTCCTTCTCCCGTGAGGATGAGGTGTTCGCGAAAACGGGTCAACTTCAAGTTCAAGACTGCCTGAAGGCGAAGGGATGGAAGGCGACCCCGCAGGACGTCAAGAAATGAGGGATCGCGGCGGCAAACCGATCGAGAGTTGATGGCGCAAGCCAAGGCTGAGCCACCAAATGGACTTGGACACAAACTCGGGCCACAGCACTGACATTTCCACGCCCTTGAGGAAGACCGTGTGCAGCGCGACGAGAAAGTAGCGCAGATTGATCACCGTGAACCACTGCAGTAACTTGGGCATGGCGCCCACCGGATCCTGCCAGACGTAGCCGCCTTAGGGAGACGCCCACAATTCTTCGATGTTCGCAAGCAGGCGGGCGGTCTTTTCAAAATGCAAGGTGAGCAGCGTCGTTGCTCGCGACTTGTTGCGAGAGACGACTGCATTCGCGATGTCGCGGTGTTCCTCTGCCGAGTTCAACATGGCCGACAAATAGGACGTTTGCAACCGGCGGTATCGTTCGGAATGGTCGTAGAGAACGTCTATGACTCGTAGGCGCCAGATTGAAGGGCAGGCGCTGAGAAGCGACATGTGGAAGAGCTTGTGAATGTACGCTCCTTCCTCGGTGAGCAATAACGGCGTCTTGCTGTTGCGGCTGTCCAACTTTAGGAGGCGATGAAGATAGAAGAGAATCTCGGCCTCCCAGGCATCGTCCCCAGAGTCTATGGACTCTTCGAGAGCCCTCGATTCGATCTCAGCCCGCAGCTTTGTGATGTCCCAAAGCTCTTCGAGTGAGATGGGCGAAACCCGAAAGCCGCGCTGCCCTTCTGCAGTGACGAGTCGGTCCGCGGTGAGCTTTGAAAGCGACTCGCGGACCGTGCTGATGCCAGCCTCATAGTTCTTGGAGATCTCTGCGAAGCGGAGCTTCGATCCGGGCTTCAGCTTGCCGCTGAGGATGTCTTGTCGCAATTGTGTGTAGACCGCCTCGGCAAGCGTCTTCGGCGTCGGCTCAGACGAGTCAAAGGCAGGGCTCAAACCTGCCGTTCGGAATGTTTGCAAGTCGTCTTCTCCATTGATTCTCGGCCGCATCCTCAGGAATGCCTTGGTGGAAATTCGCCGCCGTAGGAAAAGACTGCGATAGGCGTCGCCATCGGCGGCTGTTGCGTCATGGTCTTAGAAGATATGCATTCGATAGGCTGGTGTGCAACACCGACCTAGACATAGGCCGGGCCCTCTATCACGGGATGCGCCACCAGGAACTGTTCGTCGACGTCGATGCCTAGACCAGGACCGTCCGGTGGCCGTACGCAGCCGTTCTCGTCGAGGCGGTCCGGGCGGCTTGTAAGGTGGTCGCGAAAAAGGTTCTCCCTCGACACGTCGGCCTCGAAGTAGCCGGGATTGTCGATCGCGCAGAGCAGATGCATGCTCGCCGCCATGTTCAGCCCGCTGGCGAGCGTGTGCGGATGGATCGGAAGCTTCTCGGCCGATGCCATCGCAGCGATACGCATCACTTCGGTGACGCCCCCGGCCTTGGACAGGTCGGGCTGAAGAATCTGCACGGCACCCTCCGCGATGAGGCGATTGAATTCGAAGCGGGTGCAGTGGTTTTCGCCGGCGGCCAGCGGGGTTCGACCCAGGGCCGTCGCCTGCCGATAGCTCCGATAGTCGTGGGCCGCGAACGGCTCTTCGAGCCAGATCGCGTTCAGCTCGTCGAGCACCGGCATGACGGTGCGCAGATCGGCCAGCGTGTATGCCGTGTTGGCGTCGACCATGATGACGAGTTCATTGCCGAACGACTTGCGCATGGCCGTGAGTCGCTCGATGTCGCGGGCCGGCGTATCGCCGAAACGAAGCTTGACTGCACGATAGCCCTGCGCACGCAAGGCCTGTGCTTCCTCGACAAGCTCGGCCGAGGGCTGGAAGCCGAGGGAGATCCCTCCTGCGTACGCCGGTATCGGCCGGCTGCTGCCGCCGAGCAACTTGTAGAGCGGCCAGCCCACAGCCTTGCCGCGGATGTCCCACAGGGCCTGGTCCAGGCCGCTCATCGCCAGGGCGCAGGCCTGGCCCATTCCGTGGCTGATGAGTTGGCGCGAGTAGATGCGGTTCCAGACGCCGACGACGTCGGATGCGTCCATGCCCACGACGAGTTGGCGAAGAGTGGTGTTGATGAGCTGGGCGATCGCACCAGGAGCCCGGCCGTGATGCGATTCGCCCCAGCCGACGAGGCCGCTTTCGGTCGTGACCTTGACGATGATCGCGTCGCGCTTGACGGCGCGGCCGATGCCAAGCGTCACCCCTTGCTTGACCGGGAACGAGCTCGCAATGCCCTCGATCCGAGAGATCTTCAGGCTGGAATCGGTGTTGATCATGCTCGACCCTCCTTGGGCGTCATGCCCGGTGCGGCCACGCCGCCCAGACTTCGGGATTGACCAGGTGAGTGGGTCGCTCGCCCCGCATGAGCTGCAATATCTGCTCGGCCGTTCCCACGCTCATGCGGGCCGTGCTTTCCTGGGTGAGCGCGGCTACGTGCGGTGTCAGCAGAAGATTGCCACAGGCGAGGAACGGATGGTCTGGCTGCAGGGGCTGCTCGGCATACACGTCGAGCGCCGCGCCGGCGATCGTGCGCGCGCCCAGCGCCCGCGCCAGCTCGATCTCGTCGACGACTTCCCCACGTGCCGCGTTGACCAGAAAGGCCGTTGACTTCATCAACGCGAACTGACGCGAACCGATCAGACGCTTCGTCGACTGGGTAAGCGGGCAATTGAGCGTGACGAAGTCGCTTTGCGTCAACAGCGTGTCCAGTGGCACGCTTCGCACGTGCTCTGGAAAGCAGCTTGCATCAGGCTGATATCCGAGTACGTTCATGCCGAGCCCGAAAGAACAGATCCGTGCGATGCGCTTGCCGATGTCTCCCACGCCGACGATGCCGATAGTCTTCCCACTTACCTCGATACTGCGCGCGGACACGGTCCGCGCTTCAGCCCAGCCTTGCACTCGCAAGGAAGTGTTCAGCTCTCCGAATCGCCGCGCCAGTTCGAAGAGGCTGCCGACGACGTATTCCGCAACCGCTTGGGCGTTGGCCCCCGGAACGTTGGCGACAGGGATTCCCTGCCTGGTCGCTTCTTCCATCGGAATCATGTCAAGCCCGGTGCCATGCCGCACGATTGCACGCAGGTGATGCGGACGTTCGAGGACGCTGACGGGCAGGAAGGTGCGCACGACAAGGTAGTCAGCGCTGCCGACGAGCCGGCCCAGCGTGTCGGCCCCGCTGTCGCCGGCGACAACCACATTCGCCGCTGGCGCGAGCAGCGCCGTCCCGGCGGCATCCATGGGAAGTGTGCAGAGAACGACCGGCCTGGTCATGGCAACGCTCGCTGATGAGCCGCTCGAGGATGCCGCGTTGCGTGCGTCGCCAATGTCAACCAATCGCCACGGCGGCGGAGAGCAGCTGCTCGTAGCCGTCCACCACGTCGTCTGGGATCGTCACACGGCTGGCGATCGCATCGAAGTCCTTGAAGCCCGATCCGGTCACGACGCATACGACGCTCTCGTCGGCGTCAGCTCGACCGCTGGCCACCAGCCGTCGCAGTCCGGCGATGGCGACGGCGCCGCTGGGCTCGATGAAGAGGCCTTCCTTTGCGAGCAACGTCATCGCCTCGATGATTTCGCTGTCTTCGACGCCGATCGCAGTGCCCCCCGACTCACGTACTGCTTCGAGCGCTCGGGCGCCAAGCAGACCGGGATCGGCGCCAGCCAGCGCGCTGGCGATCGTCGGACCCTTCTCGATCGGTGCCACCGTGACCGCGCCTGCGAGGCTCGCCCTGACGATGGGGTCGCAGTTCGCGGCCTGCACCAGCGTCATCTTCGGGATGCGATCGATCCAGCCGAGCGCCTGCATCTCGCGAAAGCCCTTCCAGGTTTTGGCGATCGACATGCCACCGTTGGCCGGATGGACCACCCGGTCGGGCGGTTGCCAGCCGAAATGCTCGGCGATCTCGTAGGCATAGGTCTTCTTGCCTTCGTACCGGAAAGGGTTGTCAGTGCCGCAGTCATACCAATTCACTCGACCGCTGTGGATGAGCTTTCGATACATCGCGTTGATCTGCGAGTAGTGCCCTCGCACCCGGATCAGCTTGGCGCCAAAAAATAGCGACTGGGTCACCTTCGGAATCGGGGTGTCGTCCGGGCAAAAGACAACGCTGTCGAGCCCGGCGCGCGCCGCATAGGCGGCGACCGAGGAGGCTTTGTTTCCCGTCGAGTCACAGGAAAGCACGCGGTAGGCGAACTCGACCGCCTTGGTCGCCGACACGGTGATCGAACGGTCTTTGAGCGAGCCGGTGGGGTTGCTTGCGTCCGACTTCACCCACAGCTCGCGTACGCCGACAGCGTGGGCGAGACGGTCGCAGCGAAGCATCGGCGTATCACCTTCGCCCAGCGTGACGATGGCGCCGACATCGAGGATCGGCAGCAGTTCGCGCCAGCGCCATACGCCCTTCGGACGCGCCGCGATCGCGTCGCGGTCGAGGTGATCGCGCAAGGCGGAGAGGTCGTAGTTCGCTTCCAGCAGGCTGTGGCAGACGGGGCACAGCAGCAGATCTTGCGAGGGCTGGTAGGGAGCGCCACAGCCGACGCAGGTAAAGCCGGTGAAATAAGCCACGATGGTCCTATGTAGGCAAGAGTTTCGCGCGCCGGCTCGTTGCGACGAACATCGGTACGAGAAGAAGCAGCGTCGTCAGAACGACGAGCGATGAGATCGCCGGGAGGATCGGTGTGATCTCGTACTGGATCGCATCCCAGACCTTTACCGGCANNGCTGCGCGATGCCTCAGCGAGGGAGGCGTCGACGCCGCGCAGGGCGCTGCCAACGAAGACGACGACGAAGGGCGTCGCAAGCACGCTGTGCGCCAGCACCAGGCCGGTTACGCTTCCGACCAGCCCGAGCTTCAGGTAGAGGCTATAGGCGGCGACCGCGAAGACGATTGTCGGAACGATGCGGGGCAGGATGAGAAGCGCCTCCAGCACGGAGCGGGCGCGCGGCGCGAGGCGTGCAAGTCCGAGCGCTGCGAGGACGCCGACGACGGTCGCGAGCAGCATCGTGCCGAACGCGACTTGCACCGAGATCGAAAGAGCGTGCATCCAGTCTGCGCTCTCGAAGAAGCGGCGGTACTGGCTCAAGCCCGGCCTTGATGGAAGCAACTCGAGTACCGACGATGAACTGAAAGACATCGGGATGACTGCGAGTACCGGTGCAACGAGAAAGAGCAGCACCAGCACGCCGGGTGCGGCGGCGACCGCGGACGCAAGCCGGCGGCGCATGCTCATGGCAGGGCCGAGCGCGGCAGGCGGCCTTCGACCAGCCGGACGTGCATGAAGTAGACGAGCAACGTGCCCCACAGCAGCACGTCGGCGAGGGCGAACGCGAATGGCCAGTTCAGCACCTCGCGGACGTTGAAGTCGATGAGGTTGGAAATCATCATCTGCTTCGGCCCGCCGACGAGCGCCGGCGTGATGAAGAAACCCAGCGCGACAATGAACACGAGCAGTCCGCCGGCCGCGACTCCAGGCATGCTGAGAGGCAAGGTCACGCGCAGGAAAGTGCGCAGACGTCCGGCACCGAGACTGCCCGAGGCGTTGTCGAGTTCAGGGGGAATGGCCAGCAGCGCGCTCAGGATCGGGAAGATCGTGTAGGGCAGCAGCATGTTGGTCATCGTCACCAGCATGCCGAA
>PLZH01000285.1 GCA_003152055.1 Burkholderiales bacterium | reverse complement strand
CGCCGTAGCCGCCGCGGAAACCGCCCGGGCGCTCTTCGCGCGGGCGCGCTTCGTTGACGACGATGGCGCGGCCGTCCAGGGCCTGGCCGTTCATACCGTTGATGGCCGCTTGCGCTTCGGGGTCGGAGCCCATTTCCACGAAACCGAAGCCCTTCGAGCGGCCGGTATCGCGATCCATCATGACCTTCGCCGAACTGACCGTCCCGTATTGTGCGAACGCCTGCTGCAGGTCGTCGTCGCGGATGTTGTACGAAAGATTGCCGACGTACAGTTTATTGCCCATGGGTGAGCTCCCTTCCTGTTCTTTACCGAGATTTGGAGCGCTTACCCATCGTGAACCATTCAAGCGAAGGCATTGCTTCCATACACAGACTGGCGAATATAAGTGAACTGGGCGAAAAAAATGAGAAGGTTGGCACGCATTTGTTGCTTTTTGGAATGAGCCCGCCTGAGCACTCCGAGCTGCGGATTGCCAGCTTGGTGCCGAGCCTGACCGAACTCGTCGTCGCCCTGGGCCTCGGCGACCATCTTGTTGCGCGCACCGGTTGGTGTATCCACCCGGCCGATGTCGTCGGCCGCGTTTCTAAGGTCGGCGGGACCAAGACCGTCAACCTCGACAAGCTCCGCCGGCTGGCGCCGACGCATGTGCTGGTCAACGTCGACGAGAACCGGCGCGAGACGGTCGAGTCGATCGGCGCCTGGGGCGAGGCGGCGCCGCAGATCGTGGTCACGCATCCGGTCGACCCGCAGGACAACCTCGGTCTCATCGCGCAACTCGAAGACGTGTTCGGCACCGTGCCCGGTGTCGCCGAGCGGGCCGCGACGCTGCGCGCGGCGCTGCACCGCGAGCTGGCGCTGACCGTGCCGGCCGGGCGGCCGCCGGTGCGCGTGCTCTATCTGATCTGGCACGGCCCGTGGATGACCGTCGCGCGGGACACGTACATCTCTCGCATGCTCGCTCGCATCAATTGGCAGACGCTGCCAGCCGAAGCCGGCGGTGCGGCCGGCGCGGCGCGCTACCCGGCGCTGTCGGGCCAGGAAGCGTGGCTGGCCGAAGTCGAGCGCGTCCTTCTGAGTTCCGAGCCCTTCGCCTTCGGTGCCGCGCACGCCGCTGAAGCGGCGGCGCTGTGCCCGCGGGGGCGGGTCGAGCATGTCGACGGCGAGCTGCTCAGCTGGTACGGCGCACGCGCCGTGGCCGGGCT
This sequence comes from Burkholderiales bacterium, assembly GCA_003152055.1. GTDB lineage: Bacteria > Pseudomonadota > Gammaproteobacteria > Burkholderiales > Burkholderiaceae_C > Schlegelella_A. Next base: position 1,405 of record PLZH01000285.1, on the reverse strand, counting down.
GGCCTATCTGCGCGCGCTGGCCGGCGACAATCGCGCCATCGATCGCTGCGCCTGAGCTGCTGCCGATTGCCGATGGACATCCTCAAGCCTCTCATCGCCTTGCTGGCGATCGTCAACCCGATCGGCGTCATTCCTTTCTTCATCCATTTCACGCAGGGCTTTCGCCGCGAGCAGCGGCGGCGCACGATCCATGTCGCCGCGCTCAGCGCCTTCGCCGTCATCGCCGTAAGCGCGCTCGCCGGCCTGCGCATCATCGAGTTCTTCGGAATTTCGCTCGCCTCGTTCCAGGTCGGCGGCGGCATGCTGCTGCTCGTCTCGTCGCTGCAGATGCTCAACGCCCAGCCGGCCGAGAGCCGTAGCGCCGATCTCGTCGAAGGCAGCGACAAGGTCGACGCCGGCGATTCGATCGCCGTCGTTCCGCTGACCATCCCGCTGCTCACCGGCCCGGCGACGATCTCGACGATGGTGATCTACGCCGAGAAGACGCGCCATTGGTGGCAGCTCGCCGTGCTTGTCGGCTATGGTGTGGTCATCGGCCTGTCGGTATGGGTCGCCTTCAGCCTGTCCGGGCGCATCGCCAGGGTGCTCGGGAAGACAGGCATCAACGTGATGACGCGCCTCATGGGCCTGCTCCTTGCCGCGCTCGCCGTCGAGGTGATGTCGGATGGGCTCGGCAGGTTGTTTCCTGGGCTTGTCGGCGCGGCGCGTTGAGCGGCGAAGACACGCTTGCCTTCGATGCCCACAGCGACTTCCCCGAGACAACGGCCGATGCGGCCGAGGCAAAGCGGCCCGAGTTCGACCGCTTCGCGATGGAGCGCGTTATCCTTTTCTCCGATGCCGTCTACGCGATCATCATCACCCTGCTGGCGCTCGACGTGCGATTGCCGGAGAGCGCCGCGGGCGCCGATCTTGTGCCCCTTCTGGTCGCCACTCTGCCCAAACTTGGCTCGTACGCGCTCACCTTTCTGGTCGTCGCGACGCTGTGGCGCGTGCACCTGCGTCGGTTCCGCTATCTGCTCGCAATCGATTCGAAACTCGTTTCTGGCAATACCCTGCAGCTGATGGTCACCGGCCTGCTCCCGTTCTCGACGTCGGTGCTCAGCGGACACCTCAGCCCCTTGGCGGTGACGCTCTACGCAGGCAACATCATGGCGACCTCCGCAATCGCGTGGTTGAGTTGGTCGCATGCGCGGCGCCAGCCAGAACTCGTCTCGGCTCTTCTCACGGCAACGGCGCAGCGCGAAGACGACCGGCGCACCTTCGTCCCGATCCTGGTCTTCGGCATGTCGATCGCCCTCGCCTGGTGGACTCCGAAATGGGCGGCGGCGAGCTGGCTTCTACTGCTGCCCGGCAACCGCTTTCTTTGCTGGCTCGAGCGCTGCCCGGTCGTTTCACGCATCCAGCG
>PLZH01000042.1 GCA_003152055.1 Burkholderiales bacterium | reverse complement strand
GATACCGAAGCCGGCGACGCGGAATATTCTGCCGCGGGGTCTTCAGTCCAAACAAAGATACGACCCCTCCTGCGGCGCGTGCCGCTAGCCCGCTGTATTTCGTCTGGCCGCACATAGGGAGGAAAGTGCCATGAGAATCCGGATCGGCAACATCGCGTTTCGCGCGATCGTCTTTTGCCTCGCATCGATCGCCGCGTCGACGGCCGGCGCCCAGGCGACCCGCCAGTTCAGTTTTGCCTACGACCAGCCGCCGAGCACGGCCTATGGCATCGCCGCAAACATCTTCGACGCCAAGCTCAAGGAACTGAGCGGCGGCAAGCTCAGCATCAATCAGTTCCCCGGCGCGCAGCTCGGCCAGGAGCCCCAGATGCTGCAGAAGATGCGCGCCGGCGACATCGATTTCGTCATCACCTCGACCGCCAACGCCTCGACGCTGGCACCGCAGGCCGGCGTGTTCTCGCTGCACTTCATCTTTCGCGACTCGGCGCATCTGATCAAGGTGCTCGCCGATCCGGCCGTCTCCACAGAATTCCGGGCCATGGTGAAGGATCAGGTGCAGGGCGCGCAGGTGCTCGGCCTCATGACGATGGGCCTGCGCGACATGTACAGCAAGCAGGAAGTGAGGTCGATCGACGACATGAAGGGTCGCAAGGTTCGGGTCCAGGCAACGAAGACCGAGGACACGCTGTTTCCCGCCTACGGCGCGCAGACCGTGCACATGCCGTTCGGCGATGTCTACACCTCCCTGCAGACCGGTGTCGTGAACGTGGCGGAGAACGGCATCAACGTCTATCTCGCCAACAAGCACTATGAGGTCGCGCCGGTGCTTTCGATGACCGAGCACGAGGCCAACAACAACTGCATCTGGGTCGGCGACAAGACCTGGAACAGCCTGACGCCCGAGCAGCAGAAGTGGGTACAGGCCGCGGCCGACGAGGTCGCGAAGACCGAGCCGGCGATGGCGATCAAGCTCGAAGCCGACTCGGCCGACAGGTTGCGGAAGATCGGCGTGAAGGTGGTCGACAACGTCGACAAGAGCGGATTCATCAGGGCCGCGCAGCCGGTGCAGGACCAGCTCGCCGCCGAGCTCGGGCCGCATGCGGTGAAGCTCCTGAAGCTCGTGCGCGACGTCAAGTAGCCCGGCAGCGTAGGGCGGGGCCGCGTCGTTGCGCGGCCGCGGCCTCGTCTGGATTGCCCTCTGCAAAGGACGCGCCTCCGATGCATACCCCCGAACCGCTGGTCCTGCAGCAGGATCGTCACCTGAAGTGGAAGGCACTCGACGGTCTCGAATTCACGCTCATGATTCTTTGCGGCGTTCTGCTGGCCGGTTTCGTGTGCACCGTGTTCCTGGACGTCGTCACCCGCACCATCGGCCGTCCCTGGCTCTGGCTTCAGGAGGTAACGAGCGTGCAGTTCATCTACTGCGTGTTCGTCGGCGCGGCGGTCGCTGTCCGGCGCAACGACCACTTGCTGCTCACGGCGATCACCGGCGCGATGAAGGGTCGCCTCCGGTTCTTCTTCGAGACCATGAATCGCATGGTGATTCTCGGCGTGGCGGCGTGCATGGTCTGGTTCGGGTATCGCAACTTCGAGCTCGGCTTCGCGAGCTTTCGGATGCCCTCGCTGACGCCGATCGCGTACTGGGTCGCCGCCATCCCGCTTTCGGGCGCGCTGATCGTGCTGTTCGAGATCGAGCAACTCGTCAATGGCTGGCGCAACGGCTTCGAGGTCGCGGCGCCTGAGACTGCCGAGATGCCGGTCGCCGGGATGGCGAGCCCGTGAACAACGCCTTCATCCTCGCGCTGATGACGGCGCTTTTCCTGTTCCTCGGCTACAGCGGCGTGCCGGTCGCCTTCGCACTGATGGCCGGCGTCATCGTCGGAACGCTGTTCACGCCGGTCACGCTGCTCTCGATGGTGGGTCAGCTTTTCAACGGCATCGACTCCGAAGCCCTGATGGCGATTCCCTTCTTCCTGCTGGTCGGCGAGCTGATGACGTCGGCCAAGGTCATCGAGCGCATCGTCACCCTGTCGCAGGCGCTCGTCGGCCACATGCGGGGCGGCCTGGCCCAGGTCGTGACGGTGTTCAGCATGTTCTTTTCGGGGATGTCGGGGTCGGTCTCGGCCGACGTGGCGGTGCTCACCAAGACCATGGCCAAGCCGATGTCCCTGCAGGGCTACGACCCGGCGTTCGTGGCCTCGCTGATCGCGGCGGCGTCGACGATCGCGGCGCTGGTGCCGCCGAGCATCATGGCGGTTGTGTATGGCGCCGTCGGCAACGTCTCGATCGCGGGCCTGTTTCTCGGCGGCGTCGTGCCCGGCTTCATGATCGGCATCGGCCTGATGCTCTACAGCTATTTCTTCGGCCCGGCGGGCTTTCGCCGGCCGCGGGCGACGTTGCGCCAGCTGACGGCGGCGACGGGCAACGCGGGGCTCGCGCTGCTGATCCCGGTGATCCTGCTCGGCGGCGTTTTGACCGGCTGGTTCACGCCGACCGAAGCCGGCGTGGTCGCGATCACCTACATCCTGCTCGTCGTCATCCCGCTCCTGAATCGCGGCCATATGCGGTTCGTTCCCCACGACTTCGTTCACGCGGGGCTTGTCTTCACGCTGCCCGTGATCACGATCGCCGCAGCGTCGGCGTTCGGCTGGATGCTGGCCTACCTGCGCGGACCCATCGTCGTATCCGGCTGGATCACGAGCATGGGTGGCACCGATCCCTACAAGATCATGTTCCTTCTGGTGGCGCTGTTTGTCATCGTCGGCGATTTCATCGAGCCGATTCCGGCGATCGTGATCTTCATGCCGATCGTCAACTCGCTGACGCAGGCCGGCAACATCAACTCCGTGCACATGGGCGTCGTCCTGATCATCACGCTGGCGTTCGGGCTCATCACGCCGCCCTACGGGCTCGCACTGCTCATGGCGTCGAAGTTCGTCGGCGTCTCGTTCGGCGCGTCACTGAAGGCTTCGTTGCCGATCTATCTCATCTTCTTCGCGACGATCGCGTTCGCGATCTTCTTTCCGGACATCATCCTCTGGCTGCCGAAGCAGGTGCTTCCCGAGTCGGTCGGCTGCTTCAAGTCGCCGACCGGCGCGGGCTACATCTGCCCCTGAGGTGGTCTTCATGAACGCCGCCGGACCTCTTCTCGCACCGTTCGCGCTGCGACCCCTGACGCCCCGTCTTGGCGCTGAGATCTCCGGCCTCGATTTGGCGGCGGGTGTCTCGCCCGAAGTCTTCGGCGCCATCTACGACGCGTTCCTGCGCTTTCAGGTTCTGCTCTTTCCCCCATGCGAGCTCCCGCCCGCCGCACAGGTCGCGTTCGCACGCCAGTTCGGCGAGGTGCAGGTGCACGTGATGTCGATGTATCACGCCGATGGCCATCCGGAGCTCTACCGGCTTTCAAATCTCGACGACCGGGG
>PLZH01000164.1 GCA_003152055.1 Burkholderiales bacterium | reverse complement strand
CGGGTTCCACAGACGCCTGCACGAACGGCACGACGCACTCATCGGAGTCGTTCGCAATGCGGCGCGAGCGAATCCGACCGAACCCTTTGGGTTGCAGCATCTCCACCGCGACGGCGATAAGCACCTTGCTCGTGCGGCTCTTGCGCCTCGCAGCAGAAGCTGGCACGTCGCGGTCGGTGATGGCCAGGTAGGTTTCGTCGACCTCGACCAGGCCCTTCAGGCGTTGGTGGTCTGGGAGACCCATCGCCCGGCGAAACCGATGCAGCATGGTCCAGGCGGTCTGGTAGCTGCCCAGACCCAGCACGCGCTGCAGGCCAAGGGCGCTGACGCCTTGTTTTTGATTCGTCAGATACCACGCCGCGGCCAGCCACACGCGCAAAGCTGTTCGAGTCTTGTCGAAGATGGTGCCCGCCGTCACCGTACTCTGACGGCGGCAACCGCGACACATCAGCCGCGACCGGCTGGAGCGGTACGGCTGCTCCACCACCGCGCAACAAGGGCAGACAAATCCTTGCGGCCAGCGCAACCGCTCCAGGTAGGACAGGCATGCCTCTTCGCTGCCAAACCAGTCCAAAAACTCGTTCCAGTTGTGGGGGTAGTCCTTCGCCGACTCCGGCGCTAATATATGGATGTCCATCCAGTAGTGCATCGCTGGTGGTGCTAAACAGATACGCATCATATATTGCAATATGCCATCACCAACGCCGCGAAACCAGCGAACCATCTCCCGCGACGAGGTGCTGCCACCGGCTCTCGCGTCGCGGCCGCCGCAAAAAGGCCGCGGCACGATCTGGGCGATCGAGCACCGCTACTCAAGCCGGGCCAGCGAAAGCTTCGACGACGGCTGGGGCAGGCTCGATCAGGAGGCAGGTGAAGAGCTCGTGGCGCCGGAGACGACGATCATCGAGGAGCGCGTCAAGTCGGTGCTCTCGAGCAACGATTCGCCCGATCTTTCATTCGATCTCTCGATCAACCCCTACCGCGGCTGCGAGCATGGCTGCGTCTACTGCTTCGCACGGCCGACGCACAGCTATCTCAACATGTCGCCAGGGCTGGATTTCGAGACCCGCATCATCGCCAAGATCAACGCCGCCGAGCGCCTGCGCGAGGCCTTCACCAGCCGCGCCTACGAAGCGACCTCGCTCAACGTCGGCTCGGCGACCGACGCTTACCAGCCGGTCGAGCGCAAGCTCGGCATCACCCGGGCCGTTATCGAGGTGCTTGCCGAGTGCTCGCATCCATTCTCGCTCGTCACCAAGTCGTCGGGGGTCGAGCGCGATCTCGATCTCATCGCGCCGATGGCGGCGCGCGGCCTCGTCGGTATCTACGTGTCGGTGACCTCGCTCGACCCGGCGCTGGCGCGCATTCTCGAACCGCGCGCCGCGGCGCCGCACCGGCGCCTGAAGACGATCGAGGCACTGGCGAAGGCGGGCGTGCCGGTCGGCGTCAGTGTCTCGCCCATGATCCCGTTCATCAACGAGCCGGAGATCGAGCGCATTCTCGAAGCCGCTGCGGCGGCGGGAGCGACCTCGGCCTTCGGCATCGTCCTGCGCCTGCCGTGGGAGGTGAATCCGATCTTCCAGCGCTGGCTCGATCAGCATTTTCCTGATCGCGCCGCGCGTGTCATGGCGCGCGTGCGCGAGATGCGCGGTGGTCGCGACTACGACGCGCGCTTCGGCAGCCGCATGAGTGGCGAAGGCGCTTGGGCGCAGATGCTCGCGCAGCGACTAGCGAAAGCCAAGGCGCGGCTCGGGCTCGATCGCGAACGCGCGGCGCTCGATCTCACGCAGTTTCGCAAGCCCCTGCCGAAAAGCACCGTCGGCCAGGGCGATCTTTTCGGCTGATCGCGCCGCTTTCGCGCCGGTCGAGCGCGATCAGGCCTTGAACAGGTCCTTGACGCGATCGCTCCAGGTCTTCGAGTTCGGCGAATGCCGATCACCCGCTTTGCGGAAGGCCTCGTCGAGCTCCTTCAAGAGCTTGCGCTGATGCTCGGTCAGCTTGATCGGCGTTTCGACGCTGACGTGGCAGTAGAGGTCGCCGGGATAGCTCGATCGCACGCCCTTGATGCCCTTGCCGCGCAGGCGGAAGGTCTTGCCGTGCTGGGTGCCTTCGGGCAGATCGATCTCGGCCTTGCCGCCGAGCGTCGGCACCTCGATGGCGCCGCCGAGCGCCGCGCTCGTCATCGCCACGGGCACTGTGCAGTGCAGGTCGTCGCCGTCGCGCTCGAAGATGTCGTGCGGCTTGATGCGGATTTCGATGTAGAGGTCGCCGTTAGGGCCGCCGTTCGGCCCCGGCTCGCCGTTGCCGCTCGAGCGGATGCGCATGCCTTCGTTGATGCCCGGAGGGATCTTCACCTCGAGCGTCTTGTTCTTTTTGATCCGGCCCTGGCCGTGGCAGGTAAGGCAAGGCTCGGGAATGATCTTGCCGCTGCCGTGGCAGGTCGGGCAGGTTTGCTGGATGCTGAAGAAGCCCTGGCGCATCTGCACCGCGCCGGAGCCGTGGCAGGTGGTGCAGCTGATCGGGTGCGTGCCCGGCTTGGCCCCGTTGCCCTTGCACGTCTCGCAGGTTTCCCAAGCCGGAATCCGGATCTGCGATTCCTTGCCGTGCGCAGCTTCTTCGAGCGTGATCTCCATCGCGTAGCTGAGGTCGCTGCCGCGGTAGACCTGCTGGCCGCCGGCGCCGCGCCCGCGGCTGTTGCCAAAGATGTCGCCGAAGATGTCGCCGAAGGCTTCGGCGAATCCGCCGAAGCCTTCCGGCCCGGCCCGGCCCATGTTCGGGTCGACGCCGGCGTGGCCGTATTGGTCATAGGCGGCCCGCTTCTGCGCGTCGGAGAGCATCTCGTAGGCTTCTTTCGCCTCCTTGAACTGGTCCTCCGCCTTCTTCGCCGCCGATCCCTGGTTGCGGTCGGGGTGGTGCTTCATCGCCAGTTTGCGATAGGCCTTCTTGATGTCCTCGTCGGGGGCGTTCTTCGCCACGCCCAGCACCTCGTAATAGTCCCGCTTGCTCATGGCCACATCTTTCAACGCTCCCAAGCGACGCGCCGCGGCGCGCTCCCTGCAACGACCGAAGCCGGCGCGGCCCGCGACGAATCGTCACGGGCCGCGCCGGCCCATTCCGGCCGAGGGCTTCAGCCCTTGTTGACTTCCTTGAATTCGGCGTCGACCACGTTGTCGTCATCGGACTTCGCCGAATGCGCCTCCGCACGGGCTCCCGCCGCGCCTGGCGCATCGCCGGCCGCCGCCGCGCCCGCCGCAGCCTGTGCCGCTTGCGCATCGGCATAGACCTTCTCGCCGAGCTTCTGGCTCGCCTTCATCAGCGCTTCAGTCTTCGCCTCGATCGTCGCCTTGTCCTCCGACTTCAGCGTTTCCTCCGCTTCCTTCAGCGCCGACTCGATCTTCTCCTTGTCAGCCGCGTCGAGCTTTTCGCCATGATCGGCGAGGCTCTTCTTCACGCTGTGGATCATCGCATCGGCGGCGTTGCGCGCCTGGATCACCTCGAGCTTTTTCTTGTCGTCGGCGGCGTTGAGCTCGGCATCCTTCACCATTTGTTGGATCTCTGCTTCCGTGAGGCCCGAGTTCGCCTTGATGGTGATCTTGTTCTCCTTGCCGGTCGCCTTGTCCTTCGCGCCGACGTGCAGGATGCCGTTGGCATCGATGTCGAAAGTGACCTCGATCTGCGGCATGCCGCGCTGCGCCGGGGCGATGCCCTCGAGATTGAACTCGCCAAGACTCTTGTTGCCCGATGCCATCTCGCGCTCGCCCTGATAGACCTTGATCGTCACCGCCGGCT
>PLZH01000220.1 GCA_003152055.1 Burkholderiales bacterium | reverse complement strand
TGACATCTCCTGCGACCGAAGTGCGAACCTCTGGGTCGAGGGCCGACAGAAGGCTCTTCATGCCTTCGCGGTAGAGCGGATGGTCATCGACGATAAGCACGTGCATCGCAGCCTCGGACACCAACAGGCCGACAAATCATATGGCCGCCTGCCCCGCAAATGACTAAACCTTTGGCTCGATCGACTAAACCAAGGGAGTCGACCTGATGGGCATGACGGCGAACCGTGCGGCGTCGATCCGTACGGCTATCGATTTCGGATTCGGCGATGCCGTCACACCCGCACTGCGCGCCTTCCCCTGCGGTCCACTGCCGGCGCCCGGACCCTCGCTTGCTCGCGACTGCGCCTGGCATTGCATCGACCGATCATTCTGCTGCTCACGACTGGGCCTGCTTCTTCGAATATCAGTAGGCGATGCTGCGTCCCACCGCATCGACCGGTCATTGGCATCGATGTTGGCGATGCGTGATCTCCCGCACTCGTCGCATCGTTGACTGTTGCCGCCAAGACGACGACGGCTGGATATCAGCTGTGACTTGCTGCGGCCTGGAGAGGGGGCCGGTCGGAAGGGCGATGGCGCGTACGCTGTCCCGCGCCATCAAAGCGCCTGCGCCGGCGGACCAGGTTCATTCTGATGAACTACCCCTACGATATTCTCTGGACAGGTTCACACGGCTCTTATCGCGAGGCGCGTGGTCTCGAGCTCGCCTGTCCACTACTGTTCATCTATGGTTTTCGCAAGCCGTTCATGTTTTATTCGCCGAAGTGGGCAACAGGTCTCGCCATGCAGCCTGGTTGCGAAGTCATCGCCCTCGAAGCCGGACACCGGGTCATCAAAACCAGTCCCCTATCGTGAACGAAGCCATTCTTCGCTGGCTGACCTAGGCCGACTGCCTAGGCTGTAGCACCATGCACGCCAACCACGAGCCGCAGGCGCCAAAGCGAACGACGAGGACGATCCTCGTCTGGGCCGGAGTTGCGTTAGCAGCGGGTCTGATCGCCGCCTGGCTGGCACTGCGGCCATGGGCGGCGGCAGATATGAAGGACGCGCCCTTCGTCGGGCCGGCGCCGAGTTCCAGCCATTCATCGGCCTCTGCTTCGGCTCTGGCCCCACCGGGACCCGTGACGGCAGCAACTCGTCCGACCGGTTTCGAGACCTGCGGCCTGCCGGACCCCGCAGCGACTGTCGACACCACGGCAGAAGCGAGTCGTGAGGCTGCTCTCGATCGACTGGCGGCGGCCGAACTCGTGGAATCGCTCGAACACGCCACCAGCGACAAAGACCGAGCGGTCGGGCTGCTGCTGCGAATTTCCTCGGACACCATGCAGGGATTTCTTGCCGAGCAACTCGCCGCGCAGGACGCCTGCGGCGGCGAGCCAACCTGCACCTCCCTCGTGATGGGCGACCCGAGAGAAAGCATCCGCCGCTACGCCGGGCCGGCCACCCAGGCGCTGGCCGGCATGGCCACCTCATCGAGCGACCCCTTCGTCTACGCCACCGCCTTCGGAGCGTGCGCCCGTTTCGCGGTCGGCGATGCCAGCGCGGCCGCCTGTCAGATGCTTTCAGCCGCGCAGTGGACGAGGATCGATCCCAACAACAGCGTGCCGTGGCTGTACGAGGCGTCACAATCGGCGGAGCGTGGAGACCTCGCGACGCTCGCCGAAGCGATGAACCGTGTGGCCCAGGCGCGCAGCAGCCAGGACTACCGCGACGAGGCAGAGGCCATTGCCGAAGCGGCGGTTCGCGAAGGACCCGGCGAAGCGTCGGCGACGATGCTTGTGATCGGTGCATCGGCCGCATGGCCACTGCCGTCTTATCAAGTCGCATCCAAGTATTGCTCCGGACCGTCACTGGAGGACAGCAATCGTCGGCAAATCTGCGACTCGATTGCGCACCGCTTTGCCGACCAGGGCTCGAACTTCATGGAGCAACGCATCGGCATCCGGATGGGAGAGCGGGTTGGATGGCCCCCGGAGCAGGTCGCGGCCATGCGGCTGCGCAGTGACATCGAAATGCTTGGGTACGCTCGTGGAGCAACCTCAGGAACGATCAACGACTGCCAGGGGCTCGCGAGACTTCGGGCGTATCGGATACGGCAAGCGAGTCTGGGCGGGGAAGTCGCGGCCGCGCGAGCGTGGATCGCGGCCTCGGGCAAGAGCATGGCGGAACTGGCGTCAGAGCTCGCCACCGAAAAGGCCGCCGAACGCGAGGCCAACGAAACGAAGGCGGCCGCGGCGTCGACGTCTGCAACCAACCGGGCCAGGCGGTCGGGCTCCTGACGGACTTCGTCGCTCGGCACCCCGCGCGCCAGCCGACCTCACAAGGCACGGCGTCCTTCATGCCTACATTGACGTGCGACGAATCAGCCGAGTCGTCGCCGCTCGTTGCCCAGGGATCTGGAACCCCTGATGCCGCACAAGTGCGACGCGGGCAGGTGGTTAGGCCGCCGATCCGGCTCAAAGATCGTCGGAGGGCAAGCCACACTGGCGACAGGGCTTGCTACGCTTGCTACGTAAGGCCACCGCAAGTGAAGTCTCACGGGCGCCGCGATTGCAGGGCGCACACCGTTAGGGATATCAGACCCTGTGGTCGTAGAGAAACCGACGAACCTTGGTCGCCTTCAGGCGCTTTGCGTCGGCATGGGCAGGATTGATGATGATGTTGTCCTCTTCCTCGATGATGACCGAGGGGACAGCGAAGAGGGCGGAACCGCTCGCCGCCAACCATGCTGAACCGAGACTTCTGGAGACCATACCTTCCGGAATAGCGTTCCATCCCACTGGGAGAGGGGTTGCGACTCCGATACGAGCAGCCCAAATGTCTTCCGGGACATCGATGCGGATGAGGAATCGGTTGAAGGGTAGCTTTGTGCCGGTCCTTCCGAGGTGAGCTCGAGTCTCCCAAGCCGCAAGGGAAACCGAAGTCGAAGCATAGGTCGCGTGCTCACCGGCAACGTTCCAACGACCACCTTTACTGGCTGCGCCCTTGCCGGCCATGTCGTCGGCAGTCCAGCTTGGTGTGTCGGAAGCGATTCGCCACAGCTGCATGCTCACGCAGGCAAGCCTCCACGCATGCGTTCGAGCAGTTCTTCGACAGCCCGCTGACCTTCAGGATTTCTCAGCATCTCGGCTGGCGTCTTGTCGCCGAATTCCGGGAGAGGCTCTCCGATCCATGTCCTGACCCAGGACTCGAGGTTGAAATCCGCCAGCTGTTCGGGGTCTCCACTTTCCTCCAGCAGCCGCTGCAGCTTGGCGACGATCCGCAAGAGCGCCATCACGCGGTGCCCGGCGATCTCAGGCAAAGGCTCTTTTGCTTCCTCCTTGCGTCGGAAGGTGGTCTCGGACACGCCGATGAGATCCATCACGGACTCACGGGACCCTTCGAAAGCCTTTGCGATCAGCAGCACCACCGATGTGGGTACACCGAGCTCCACAGCGTCGTACAAGGAGAGGGGCGGAGTCTCCTTGACTCGGTGAACGAGCGTCTTGAACGCTCCGCGGGGATCTCTAGCGTCGCGCGACTTCACTTCCCATTTGAAGCCGAGGATCTTCTTGGATTCCGGCACCGAAGTCCGGGCGATCAGCTCCGGAGTTGAGTCAAGCTCAGCGAACGCGACCCCACTCCCTCCCCTGCTCTTCGAGTGCCTGACAGTCATGCTCATGCGAATATCTCCATCTGGCGGAAATGATACCACCATTTGGTGCCATCCCGCCTGAGCCAGGAAATGCCTCTTGAGAGGCGCCTAAAGTGCCCCTCGGTTCGAATCCCATTTTTTCGACTAGTGCCCGTTCTTGTGGCACAACCCACACTAACGAAAAGCGCTTCCTGCTCGCGATTTTCTGATACGGCATCGGCTCTCCTTGGAGGTCTTGACGCAACCGCGCAAGCGGTTAGGCTAGGAGAAAGCTGTCCGATGACATTGCCAGATCCCTCGGCGCCAGAGCTT
>PLZH01000251.1 GCA_003152055.1 Burkholderiales bacterium | reverse complement strand
GATACCTGCGTCGGCAACGACAAGACGCGTTCGACGGCGATGTGGAACCAGCTGCACGGACCCTTCCTCGACGACCTGGCACGCGCCGGCTTTCCTGCGGCGAGCATCGACGTCGTGCTGTGCACGCACATGCATACCGATCACGTCGGCTGGAACACCCGGCTTGCGGGCGAGCGTTGGGTGCCGACGTTTGCGAACGCGCGCTACCTCTTCAGCCGCGCCGAGTACGAGCACTGGGTCGGCGCGGGCGACGATGAAGAGCTTCAGGTGCTGGCCGATTCGGTGCGACCGATCGTCGAGGTGGGCCTCGCCGACTGGGTGGCGAGCGACCACGTCCTGACGGGCGAAGTGCGGCTCGAGCCGACGCCGGGTCATACGCCCGGCCACGTCAGCGTTCGCCTGCGCTCGCGAGGCTCGGAGGCGGTGATCACCGGCGATCTCATGCATCACCCGATCCAGTGCTGCGAGCCCCGGGTCGGATCGCGCTTCGATGTCGACTCGCAGGCGGCCTACGAGATTCGGCTGCGTTTTTTGCGCGAGCAGGCCGATCGCAACGTGCTCGTCCTCGGCACGCACTTCGCGGCGCCGACGGCCGGCTGGATCGCCTCGGCCGGCGATGCCTGGGAGTTCGCGGTCAGGCCGCCGGAATCGGCCGCGGCCGGCCCGCGTGATCGATCGCCACGTAGGTGAGGTTGGCTTCGGTCACCTTGACGACGTGAAGCTTGGCCGGGTTGCGCTCGGCAAAGACCTCAACGTTGACCGTCACCGACGTCTTGCCGATCCGCTCGACCTTGGCATAGAAGCTCAGCAGGTCGCCCATCGAGACCGGTTGCTTGAAGACGAACTGATTGACGGCGACGGTGGCGATCCGGCCTTTGGCGATCCTGGCCGGAAGGACGGCGCCGGCGAGGTCGACTTGGGCCATGATCCAGCCACCGAAGATGTCGCCGTTGCCGTTGGCGTCGGCCGGCATCGGCATGACGCGCATGACGAGCTGGCGATCGTTCGGGAGCTGCAGCGGGGCAATCGACGAGAGGTCGGGTTCGCGCTCGATCTCGGGCATATTGCGGAGGCTCGCGGTTAGGGCTGTCGATTCTTTCACCATTCACTGGGCCTGTTGGCGCTACGGGAGAGTTCCGGTTTCCATGCGACCTGTCACGTTTTACGCACCCCCCGTCACGGCGACCCCGAACGCGCGCGAGGCGCCGCCCAAGTCCGACTGGCGCACGCTCGGCAAGCTGCTGCCCTACGTCTGGCAGTGGCGCTGGCGCGTCCTGGTCGCGCTCGTCTGTCTCGTCGCCGCCAAGCTCGCCAATGTCGGCGTACCGCTGCTGCTCAAGCACCTCGTCGACGCGCTTTCGCTCAAGCCCGGCGATCCGCGCGCCGTGCTCGTCGTTCCGGTGGCGCTGCTGGTCGGCTACGGCGCGCTCAGGCTCTCGATCACGCTCTTCACCGAGATGCGCGAGTTCCTTTTCTATCCGGTCGCAGCGAGGATCGCACGGCGCGTCTCGCTCGAGGCCTTCGAGCACCTGCTGCAGCTGAGCCTGCGCTTTCACCTCGAGCGGCAGACCGGCGGCGTCTCGCGCGACATCGAGCGCGGCTCGCGCTCGATCCAGTCGCTCCTCAACTACACGATCTACAACATCCTGCCCACCCTGGTCGAGATCTCGATGGTGATCGTGCTGCTCTCGGCGAAGTTCGACGGCTGGTTCGCCGCGATCACCTTCGGCGCGCTCGTCATCTACATCGGCTTCACGGTCACGGTGACGGAATGGCGGACCGGCTTTCGCCGCGCCATGAACGAGCAGGATTCGAAAGCCAACACCAAGGCGCTCGACGCGCTGCTCAACTACGAGACCGTCAAGTACTTCTCCAACGAGCCTTTCGAGCAGGCCCGCTACGACGACAACCTGCAGCGCCTCGAGAAGGCGTCGGTCAAGTCGCAGGCCTCGCTGTCGCTCCTCAACCTCGGCCAGAGCCTCATCATCGCGACGACGGTGACGCTGCTCGTCTGGCGCGCGACCGTCGGCGTCGTCGCAGGCGCGATGACGCTCGGCGACCTCGTGCTCGTCAACGCGCTGATGATCCAGCTCTACATCCCGCTCAATTTCCTCGGCGTCATCTATCGCGAGATCAAGCAGTCGATGATCGACATGGAAAAAATGTTCTCGCTGCTCGGCCAGGGCCGCGAGATCGCCGATGCGCCGGGTGCGCAGCCGCTGGTCGTGCGCGGCGGCGCGGTGCGCTTCGAAAACGTGCGCTTCGGCTACGACGCCGACCGCGAGATCCTGCACGGCGTGAGCTTCGAGATTCCGGCNNCGCTTCTACGACGTCAATGCCGGGCGCATCTCGATCGATGGCCAGGACATCCGCGACGTGACGCAGAAGAGCCTGCGCGAGGCCATCGGCATCGTGCCGCAGGACACCGTGCTCTTCAACGACACGGTCGAATACAACATCGCCTATGGCCGCACCGGCGCGCGCCGCGCCGAGGTCGAAGGCGCGGCGCGCGCCGCGCACATCCACGCGTTCATCGCTTCGACGCCGAGAGGCTACGACACGATGGTCGGCGAGCGCGGCCTGAAGCTTTCCGGCGGCGAGAAGCAGCGTGTCGCCATCGCCCGCACGCTTTTGAAGAACCCGCCCATCATGATCTTCGACGAGGCGACCTCGGCGCTCGATTCGGCCAACGAGCGCGCCATCCAGGCCGAGCTGCAAAGCGCGGCGAGGAACCGGACGGCGCTCGTCATCGCGCACCGGCTCTCGACGGTTGTGGATGCGTACCAGATCCTCGTCATGGAAGAAGGCCGCATTCTCGAGCGCGGCACGCATGGCGAGCTCGTCGCGCGCGACGGCCGGTATGCCGAGATGTGGCGGCTGCAGCAGAGCAGCGCCGAGGAAGCGGTCGCCTGAGCGGCGGCGCGCTCGCTCGCTCGCCAGCCCGCGCGGCACGAAGGTTTCGATCGGCCGATTCCGGCAAACCCTCGTTTTTTCGGGCAAACACGCGGAGGCCGGTCAGCCGCGATCCTTAAAATTCCGTTTTTTTCTCGCGGCGCTCGCCCTGGCAGTGGCGAACCTCGGTCCGCGGCTTTCCCGCATTCAACTTCCCAGGAGTTCACATGAAGAAATCGGTCCTTGCCAGCGTGGCGCTGCTCGCCTGCGCCTTGGCCGCCACCGGCACGGTGCGCGCCGACGACACGCTGAAGAAGATCAAGGACAGCGGCGCCGTCACCGAAGGCGTTCGCGATTCATCCGGGGTTCTTTCGTTCACCCTCGGTGACGGCAAGTACGCCGGCTTTCACTACGAGGTCTGCGCGCACGTCATCGCCGACATCCAGAAGCATCTCGGGATGTCCAGGCTCGAGGTGAAGTACCAGCCGGTCACCTCGCAGAACCGTATCCCGCTCGTGCAGAACGGTACGGTCGACCTCGAATGCGGCTCGACCACCAATAACGCGGCGCGCCAGAAAGACGTTGCCTTCGCGCCGACGCTCTACGTCGAGGAAGTGCGTATCGCGGTCAAGGCGAATTCGGGGATCAAGGGCGTCGCCGACCTGAACGGCAAGACCGTGGCGACGACGACCGGCACGACCTCCGTCCAATTGCTGCGCAAGAACAAGCGCGCCGCCGGAATGGATTTCAAGGAGCTCAACGGCAAGGACCATTCCGACAGCTTCCTGCTCCTCGAGTCGGGCCGCGCCGATGCCTTCGTCATGGACGGCCAGATCCTCGCCGGTCTGATCGCGAAGTCGAAGAATCCGGCCGACTACAAGATCGTCGGCGAACCGCTCTCGGTCGAGCCGATCGCCATCATGTACAGGAAGGACGACCCGGCCTTCAAGAAGGTGGTCGACGACAGCGTCAAGGCGATGATCAAGAGCGGCGACGTCGCCAAGCTTTACGACAAGTGGTTCATGCAGCCGATTCCGCCGGCCAACACGAAGCTCAACCTGCCGGCCTCGGACGCGACCAAGGGTGCCTGGGCCCGCCCGAACGACAAGCCCACCGAAGACTATGCGGAGAAGTGATCGGGTGACCGGCTGAGGTAAGCCCTAGCGCCGGGCGGCGCCGAGTTTGCTTACATTCGGCGAGAGCGCGGCGCGGAGCCATTCGCGTCGCGCTTTTGTCATTCGGCCGCAGGCAAGACGGCCACTACCGGGGCGGGCGTTGCGCATGGGTGACTGGAGTTTCTTCCTGCGGGACACGGGTGGCGACGAGACCTATCTGCACTGGATGATGACGGCCTGGGGCTGGACGCTCTCGGTCGCTGCCCTGTCGCTCATCGTCGCCCTGGTCGTGGGTTCGATCATGGGCATCCTGCGCACGACGCCGAGCAAGACGCTCGTCTTCGTCGGCAACGCCTGGACGGAGCTCTTTCGCAACATTCCCCTGCTGGTGCAGATCTTCCTCTGGTACCACGTCATCCCGTCGATCTTCCTCTCGCTGCGTGCCGTTCCGAGCTTCGTTCTCGTCGTCTTCGCGCTGGGGTTCTTCACTTCGGCGCGGATCGCCGAACAGGTGAAGGCCGGCATCCTGTCCTTGCCGAAAGGGCAGCGTTACGCCGGGCTTGCCATGGGCCTGACCCTGCCGCAGACCTATCGCTACGTGCTGCTGCCGATGGCCTACCGCATCATCATCCCGCCGCTGACCAGCGAGTCGATGAACATCATCAAGAACACGTCGGTCGCGTTCGCGGTGAGCATCGCCGAGCTGACGATGTTCGCGATGCAGGCGCAGGAGGAAACTTCGCGCGGCATCGAGATCTACCTGGCGGTGACGGCGCTCTATTTCGTCTCGGCCTTCGCCGTGAACCGCGTCGCCCACTTCATCGAGGTCCGCGTCCAGGTGCCGGGGATGATAGGGAGCAAGTCGTAATGCAGCTCGACTTCGCCTTCTTCAACTGGGCGTTGATCCAGAGCTTCATTCTCAAGGGCCTTCTCTTCTCGGTCGAGCTCACGATCATCGCCATGCTTGGCGGCGTCGCGCTCGGCACGGTGCTCGCGCTGATGCGCCTCTCGGGCAAGCCCTGGCTGGTGACGCCGTCGGCGATCTACGTGAACACGCTGCGCTCGATCCCGCTGGTGATGGTGATCCTCTGGTTCTTCCTGCTCATACCTCTGCTCATCGGGCGCCCGCTCGGCACGGACATCTCGTCGATCATCACCTTCACCGTCTTCGAAGCGGCCTATTACTCGGAGATCATGCGCGCCGGCATCCAGTCGGTGCCCAAGGGCCAGGTGGGAGCCGGCTATGCCGTCGGCATGACCTACGCGCAGTGCATGAAGCTCATCGTCCTGCCACAGGCTTTCCGCAATATGCTGCCCGTGCTGCTGACGCAGACGATCATCCTGTTCCAGGACACTTCGCTCGTGTATGCGATCGGCGCGTACGACCTGCTCAAGGGCTTCGAAATCGCCGGCAAGAACTACAACCGGCCGATCGAGGCCTATCTCATAGCCGCTATCGTCTACTTCATCATCTGCTTCTCGCTGTCGATGCTCGTGCGTCAGCTGCAGAAGAAGATCGCCATCGTTCGCTGAGCGGAAGCCGCAACATGATCGACATCAAGAACGTCTCCAAGTGGTACGGCAGCTTCCAGGTGCTGATCGATTGCAGCACCGCGATCCAGAAGGGCGAGGTCGTCGTCGTCTGCGGGCCATCCGGCTCGGGCAAGTCGACCCTCATCAAGACGGTGAACGCGCTCGAGCCGTTCCAGAANNGTCGGCATGGTGTTCCAGCACTTCGAGCTGTTTCCCCATCTCACGGTGACGCAAAACCTGACGCTCGCCCAGATCAAGGTGCTCAACCGCTCGCAGGACGACGCCAAGGTGCGCGGCCTGAAGATGCTCGACCGCGTCGGGCTCATGGCGCACAAGGACAAGTTTCCCGGCCAGCTCTCGGGCGGCCAGCAGCAGCGCGTCGCGATCGCCCGGGCGCTGAGCATGGATCCGATCGTCATGCTCTTCGACGAGCCGACCTCGGCGCTCGACCCGGAGATGGTCGGCGAAGTGCTCGACGTGATGGTGCTGCTCGCCAAGGAAGGCATGACGATGATGGTCGTCACGCACGAGATGGGCTTCGCGCGCAAGGTGAGCCACCGAGTCATCTTCATGGACGCCGGCAAGATCGTCGAGGACTGCACGCGCGACGAGTTCTTCGGCGATCCCGATGCGCGGACGCCGCGCGCCAAGGAATTTCTGTCGAAGATCCTCCAGCACTGA